>CALBVQ010000001.1 GCA_937969485.1 uncultured Saprospiraceae bacterium
GCCATTGCAAGACCTGCACCATTAACCATACATCCCACATTTCCATCAAGTTGTACGTAGTTCAGCCCATAGGATTGAGCTTCTACTTCTGTAGGGTCTTCCTCAGAGGTATCTCTCATTGCCTCTAGATCTTTATGTCTAAATAATGCGTTCTCATCAAGACTCACCTTACAATCTACTGCTATTACTCTTTCATCAGCCGTAACAAGCGTTGGGTTAATTTCGAAAAGTGAAGCGTCGCTTCCTAAAAAGGCTTTGTATAAGTTGGATATGAACTTGGTCATTTCTTTAAAGGCAGTACCTGAAAGCCCTAAATTGAAAGCTATCTTTCGTGCTTGAAAACCTTGAAGTCCCATGTGCGGGTGTATGTGCTCTTTATGAACTAGATGCGGAGTCTCCTCAGCAACCTTTTCTATGTCCATTCCACCTTCTGTACTGTATATTATTACATTTTTCTTTTGCTCACGATCGAGCATTATACTCACGTAAAATTCTTTACAAGCATCGAAGTCAGGAGCATAACTATCTTCAGTAATCAATACTTTACTAACTAACTTTCCAGCGCCATCTAGTCCACCTGGAGTCTGAGGAGTCTTCAACATCATTCCAAGGATATCATTAACGTGACCTTTAATTTCCTCGTCATTCTTACCTAACTTTACTCCACCACCTTTACCACGACCACCAGCGTGAATCTGCGCTTTAACAACTGCGAACTCGGTTCCAGTCATCTCTTTTAATTCCGCAAGTGCTGAATCAACTTCAGCTGCATTTTCTACTACTACTCCTCTTTGGATTGCAACTCCAAAAGAAGACAAAAGTTCTTTACCTTGATATTCGTGAAGATTCATTTATGTTTTTTTTTGCAAAAGTAATAAATCACATCGCTTATTGGACAATAAATTTCTTGTTCATTTTCAAACCATTTTCATCAATTTGCAAGATATAGATTCCAGCTGGCAGATCCAGATCCAAATTTATTTTGGATTGATCTTTAATTTGTTGACTATGAACTAACTGAGAATGAGTGTTATATATAGCAATGTCTCCATTTATTGTTCCGTCGATCATTAGGTAAAATGCTCCAGAACTAGGATTAGGCGATAGGAAAAATTCTTTTGCATTTAGCGTGTTTTCGTTTGCTACCACAACATTTGTTACAAAATCATATTCAATTGCTTCGCTACAGAATGTATTTCTGTTGTAGGGAGTAATTCTCCAGTAATACTCTTCAGTGTCTTTCATGTCTTCGAACAGGAACGAAGTTTCTTCAACATAGGTTTCTACTTTAGGGAAATTGAAGCCAGAAAATGTGCTTATTTCAAGGTAGTAACCAATTGCATCTCCTTGTTCTTCCCATTGCAATAAAACATCATTAGTTGTTACGATTTCACTATTAATGGGATACGTACCGAATGTATTTTCAAGTATCAAGTCTGTTGGAACAAATTCTGAGTCGATTTGCTGTGGTTTTGTGTTTTCTAAGTTGGCGACCATCGCTTCCATCTGCAGCGGTGAAAACCGATTCATACAACCGTCATTACTGTACGACATAAAATAGGTTCCGTCACTTCGAAATTCGATACTGTCTGGATCTGTTTGAGTAATTGGACTTTCGTCTTGATTGTTGCAATTCCACCTGAAAGAAAGGTAATCCGCAGGTGTATCACAAAATCTATCAGCTTGGTTATCGCAATTATCGACATTTTCTACTCTTTCTACTTGTGTTCCATTCACACTGTTAGGAGCTATATCTCCTCCTTCGTAGTCTTCGCCTTCCCAACCTCTGAATGTATGTGGCAAAGAAAAATAATGACCCATTTCGTGAGCCCATGTGTGGCTAGCAGGACCTGAACAACTAAAAGTCAAGGCCACCGCACCTCCACTAGGAGCAAAATAACCACATGCTCCTCCTGCACTGGCAACGAAATAGGAATTTGCAGTTCCAAAAACATTGTTGTTGTTCATCATTTGGATTCCTGCACTAAAGTCATGATTATAGTAGTTGTCGCTATTAATGTATTCAAAGGAAGACAAGTAAAACTGAATATTTACATCTTGGAAGTCTTCGTTCAATTGGCAAAAGGCAACCATGGCATTTTTCTCATCAAAGTTAGCTTTACTATCTGTCGGACTAACAAGATGAATAGTCATAGGTACCCAAGTGATTCCATCAATATTTTTTGTTTGAATTTCACCATTGAGAAACTTGTCTATAAATTTTATTGAATTCTCATCTTCTACTGTTCCACAGTAAGAGTTTATTTGGGCTCCAGCCCAAAATGCACACATGAACAGACTTAACGTAAGTGTAATTTTAGTCATTGATATATTTTCACTATTAAAGATAAACGAAGTCTAATTGTTTACCACAACTTTAAACGTTTTCGCCTTATTGTCGCCATCGACAACTCTTACAAAGTACATTCCATTAATTAAGTGTGCACTTAGTTCTACTTGGTTTTGTCCCTGATAAAATTGCTGACTTGTTGTCAAAACAGTATTTCCGGAAATGTCATAAAGTGAAATATTTAAATTCTCATTTACATCACTTTTAAAGCTAAGTTGATTGTCAGTAAGCAATGTACTAACAAGTTCTATGCTTTCAAGTTCAATACCTTCTGTAGTCGATATTAAGCCTGTTCTGAATTTTTGATAGTCAGTGAATGTCTGGCAACCTCCAATTTCACTTATTGGCATTACCCTCCAGTTATATACCTTGTCAGCCAATAGGTTAGTTAGTGTTACATTGCTAAACTCAACAAGAAATCTTATTTCTGTTGTGAATTGTCTCAATGAAACAACATAACCTATTGCGTTATCTACCTTTTCCCAATCTAACTCTACAATATTGTAATTTGAAAGCACTTCGTCATCCGCCGGACTTTCTAGCACTGTTTCAGTAATAGTCCCAATATTAGGCTCGTAGCCCACTTTTAAGAATGTTCTTGCTGGAGAATTATAGTCAGCAATTACCATATCTTTTTGCATTTCTGAAAATACATACTGAGAACAACCTATGAAATAACTCATATAATTGTCTTCTTGAGGATTTAATTCTTCCCCATTATAATCTTTGCAACCACCACCGTATGTTGAACAACCACTCCATGAAAAGCCAAGATTGTAGTCAGCAGGTGTATCACAAAGAAAATCTCCGGATGTTGCACAATTGCTTCCATTTGCTAACTCATTTAGAACTCCACCAGGGCTGTATTGACTACTAACTGGATTACCATGATCATCTTCATTCCATGCTTGTTGATCCCATCCATTGAAAACATGCAATAATGAAAAGAAATGACCTGCCTCATGCGCTAAAGTTCCGGTTGTGCTTCCAACTTCACTCTTTCTCATGACAATCAGATCCAAGTTAGGATCATAGTATCCAAGAGTGGTTCCTAACCCTCCAGTATCCGCATTCTCACATATAAATACATTTACACTGTTCTTGCCAGCGTTGTTCTTTTCCAATGCCATTTTACTTCCACTGCTGCTATTAGTAGGGTTAGTATATAACGAAGTGCTATTAATGTAATTGAAGGTTTTATCTTTCAAGTAGAAGACGATATCTAGAGGAGCATAGTCCTCATTCAAGCTACAAAGTTGTTGCGCGACTAAATCCTCAGTAATTCCACCAGTACCATCGCTTTCGCGAACTATATGAAAAGTCACTGCAACATAAATAGTAGCACCGTTCCTTACCGAAATCCCGTTTTCAACGGCTTTCTTATTTGCAAGAAGTCTGTCAATATCAATCTGAGAGGCGACATTTCCGCACTGCTGAGCATTTAAATTCAGGGCAAGGAAAAGGAATGCAAAAGAAAGGATTAATGAATTCTTCATCTATTAGTAGTATTTTAATAATGTAATAATGAGTAAGATGCTTCTACCCACTAAATCACATATGATTTTTTTTAATAATAGTTGCTTTGTTCCAACTAATGTCCCAAAAGTAATTAATTATAACCTTCTAAGATGTCATTATTAAGTCTATTCTTTTGGTAAAGGTTAAATCAGGTACGTTTTAGATTTGTTATAGCAATAGATAAAGAATAATTATAATATATTTGGCGTACTTTAATTTTTTGCTGAACAACTTTGCGTGTTCAGCGTTCACTTTCTTAAGAAAAATAAAACGTAAATGAGTAAAGTTACCGTAGTAGGAGCAGGAAATGTAGGTGCAACAGTCGCTAATGTATTGGCCCACAAGGACCTAGTGAGAGAAGTTGTATTACTTGATATCAAAGGAGATTTCGCAAAAGGAAAAGCCTTAGATTCTTACCAACAAGCTTCAGTAGATTATTTCAGTACTAGATTAATTGGAACAGAAGATTACAAAGACACTGCTAATAGTGATATAGTTGTCATCACTGCAGGGATACCTAGAAAACCTGGAATGAGTCGTGATGATCTGATTTCTACTAACGCAAAAATTGTAGGAGCAGTTACCAAGTCTATATTAGAGTACAGTGATGATCCTATTATCATTATTGTTTCGAATCCACTAGATGTTATGACTTTTGCAGCTCATAAACTTTCTGGTTTAAGTGACAAAAAAGTTTTCGGTATGGCAGGAATTCTAGATACTGCTCGTTACCGTGCCTTCATTTCAATGGAACTAGGTGTTTCAGTGAAAGATGTACAAGCTCTATTAATGGGCGGTCATGGAGACACTATGGTGCCACTTCCAAGATTTACTAATGTAGCTGGTATACCTGTTACAGATCTAATTCCTGAAGCTAGATTGAACGAGATTGTTGAAAGAACTAAGAAAGGTGGTGGAGAACTTGTAAAGCTTATGGGGACTTCTGCTTGGTATGCTCCTGGTGCAGCTGCTGCACAGATGGTAGCAGCAATTGTTAGAGATGAAGATCGAATTTTTCCAGTATGTGCAAGATTGAATGGAGAATATGGCCTTAATGATATCTTTTTGGGTGTTCCAGTGAAACTTGGTAAAGGAGGAATAAAAGAAGTGTTGGAGTTGAAGTTAAACGAGAAAGAAACTTCTGATTTACAAAATTCAGCTCAACACGTGAAAGACGTTATCAAGGTCTTTAATGATATGAATATTTCGTAAAACGTATAGAGGGGACGCAATTTTTAGCGTTCCCTTTTTTTTAAACTACCTGTGATTGTGTTTGTATTAAATGACAAGACCACCCTTCAGAAAATGATAACCTCCTCGGGTGAAACAGTTTCTGAATTAAGCGTTAATAAAAAGGTGTTAATAATTTTCTTGAGGCACCTCGCTTGTATTTTTTGTAGGGAAGCTCTGAAGGATATCAAAAAAATTAAGAGTAAACTAGAGCAATTACAAGTTGAAATTGTGTTTGTGCATATGGCCTCTGTGGAAGCGGCTGAAGAAGTCTTTGCTGATTACGACCTTGCAGACATCAAGCATATTTCAGATAGAGACAAGGTGCTTTACCAAAAATTTTCCTTGTCAAAAGGAGACTTCCGCCAGCTATTTGGTTTCAAAAGTTTTATCGGTATGGGAAGAGCTGCAGTGAAAGGGAATTCCGTAGGTGGATCACCTATAGGTGACCCACGTCAATTACCAGGTGTATTTGTGGTCGAGAATGGGAACGTTGTTAACTACTTCATATATAGTAGTGTAGGAGATTATCCTAATTACATCGATCTTGTAAAAAAAAGTAAAAAATAGGTAATTATTTCGCTGCTCATTCGTTATGCCAGTATGAGATTATTAATTGTATTGTTTTTTGTGTGTTTTTTGAATTTGGGTCAAGCCCAAAGGCCTTCTACCGACAACCTTGCGGATTTGAATTTCTATAGTGATGTGATGATAAATGCTGAAAGTTACAGCAACAGATTGCGCGCCCATGATAAATTTTCTAGATTATTTAAGGAAACACTCAATAGCAAAGATTCTTGGGAGTTGAACCTTGAGAGCATTCCCTTTATTCATTCTTTAGTTTCTCCAGACTCTCTTTTTAAGATATACACGTTTAATTTATCTGACCAAAAGAATATTACGACTGAAGCTGGGTATATACAATTAAAGTCGGGGCAGATCTTTGAACTAAAAGCTACTAACTACTTGGATGATTTAGAGTATAATCAATATTCAAGTGCCGACTGGTTGAGTGGAATATATTATCATATCATTCCATTTACCTCTGATGAAAAGACAAAATATATTCTCTTTTCGTATTCACAACCAACCGAATTTCAGAAAAGAAAAGTGATAGAAGTTCTACACTTCGAAGACGGCGAGCCAGTTTTTGGGTCAGAAGTCTTTGTCGAAGAAAATGGAACAGCTAGAGATATCATAAAGTCGAGAAGGGTTTATAATTATTCTGCGGATGTAGCTATGGTAATACAACATGATATGGATTATGATGCAATAATAATTGATCATCTGATGGAAGTCAAATCGCGGATTCCAGGTAGTTCAGAGAATACTGCTGTTCCTGATGGGACATATACCTCTTATACCCTAAAAGATGGAAAGTGGATGTATAGCGATATGGTATTTGATCCAACCAATGATACCCCTGCGGAAGAAGTAAAAGAAGAGAAAGTAAAGTCTGGCATCTTTGGCCAAGAGACGAAATCTAAAAACTGATAATCAGACAGTTTTTTTGCAATAATATATAGGTAGTTTGTGTAAATCTTTGTAAGATTTCGTCATAGTATCAAATAAATG
>CALBVQ010000002.1 GCA_937969485.1 uncultured Saprospiraceae bacterium
CCTTAAAGTGCATTTTAATTGCTTAATAATTTTAGATTTCTAACTCCTATGACACTACGTATCTTTTCTTTATTATTGCTACTTTTAATGTGTCAGTGCAATACCAACAAACCAATAAGTATGGAATCCTCGAAAGAAAAAGCTAAGTTGCTACAAGTTGAAAAAGGTCTTGAAAATGTCAGCGAGGCACTACTCATGGAAAGGTACGCTAGAACCAAGTCTAAGAATTCATCAGCTTTTAAGGTCTTTGTAAATGGCGATGTATACTCTATTTCCAAAGGTAGAAACACCAAGTTCGATAGCGAGTTCGTAACGTATCGAAAACTTCACACACTAGGTAAAGGTGAACTCGATAAGCTAAAGTCAATGATCACCGACTATGCAATACCTTTTGCTCAAAACCCCACTCAAAAAATGATAGATCAACCGACCAGCAATATCGATTGGTATTTCTATCTAGATAAAGAGGTCTACGTAAATTCTCAAGAGCAAAGATTTTCTTTTCAACCCAAGTTTGCGAGGAAAATAAGCAGATTACTCAACAAGTAGGAACGCACTCAACAAGTAAAGAAGCACTCGACAGGAATTCCCTCATGGCTTAATGATATGATTGTTTTTTTTGGCGAAATTCTAAAACAGAATTGGTATAATTACTCTTTTATCAATTTCTGGAATGAAGCTTTATCTTCACTGGCATCAGGTTGAAAGTGAACAAAATACAGACCAGTTACAAGGTTAGTTATATTTATTCTTAGCGCCTTAGATTCCTCTATTTTGTAGTCACTAACTACTAGTCCTACACTATTTAGAATTGTCAGCATTCCACTTTGGTTCCCTTGAAATTGTATGTTTAGGACATCTGAACTAGGATTAGGATAGATCTTGAATTCAGGTTCTTGCTTCCAGTCATGGTTAGAAACTGTACATGAGAGTTCTCCAGTTACATATGAATACTTCTGTGCAGTAAATGATTTAAGCCCATACACTGTTCCGCCACCAGGTCCACCGCCTCCTAAATTTACATTGCTTTCAATGTTGGTATTGAAATTAGCATCAGAGTACTGTTTGTTTGTATCGGCATAGACAGACTCAGCTATCAAGTCCTTTAGCCCATCAATTTTGGGCTCCATATAGCTTGGGTCGAAATAAGTTAGGTTGATCTGGCAAAGTGCATTTTTGTACTGCTCATATAAAGTAGTGCTGTTGAAAATATTCTGTAATAAAGGTCGATCATTTGCTGAGAAGTTAAATGCAAGTGTAGTTATGTTATTTCCTCCTATTCCCGCAGCATAAGTGCCAAACGATTCATTTCCATCCCACTTGATCCATTCCCACTTATCAGTAGTTAGGTTGTGGTAAATGTAGTAGTTACGGGCGGAGTTTGTATAGCTATCAAGATTACTAAATAGGTTGTCTAGTGCGGCAGATTTTAGGTAATCATCAAGCTCAATTACATTTGCCAAGTTATTTTCGAATTCTACTGCACTCGTATTATCAATGAAACTGGTGAGTTCAATAAGATCAGTCCAGTCGTTTTCATCTTCATTTGTTTTTAGTTCGTATCGTTCTTCATAAGAGGACTGAGCTTCACCATAATATTTCAAATCAGCAGGATTTCCTCCTCCAGCAGGCCCATTGCCAAAATTGGCTCCAGCTTTAAATAAGTTACCGTCGTCATCCTTAATTTTCCAATCCAAGAATTGATCATCAATTTGTTCAATGATTGTGTAAAATCCCCACAGCGTTCCATTGAAATACACATTAGCAAAGTTGGCTCTAGGAGCTGGTACACCTACTGCTCGAGCTACATCGAAGAATATTTTTTCTCGCATCAAGCTTGGGTCTTTGAACCCATTACTGAAGTTTAGCTTCTTAATGCCGTCGTAATCTTGACCGGATACGTATTTGTTAAAATCGATCTTAAAGGATTTCTTGTTTCCCGGATGCCCGTAACTCGAATTGCCTTTCAAACGAATACCTACGTCAGGAAAAATGTAAGTCCCTGTCTCATCTGTCAATTCAAGATCAGCTTTCATATATGTCTCAGTCTCGTAGTTAGTAGTTAAACTGTCCCAAAAATTAGTTTGCTTGAAAGTGAGTTCTATAGTTACTACCTGATCCTTAGCGAATATATTGTCGCCGTCAATTTGTGAATAAATGGATGAAAATGAAAGTAATAGAGAAAATGAGAGTAAAAGCTGTTTCAACATTGTTACGGTTTAAATACTAGATTGTGATATTAGACTGTCAGCGCATGTGAAAGTTTAATCAATTCTAAAGATAGCTATTATTTTATACCCTAAATATGCAAAAAGATGTCAATTACGAGATCAAACACCCTCGATATTGGGAAACGTCCAGCTCTTTTGATGCTCACCATTGTGGTGTCCACGTTTCTGCTTCAAAAGAACTTTTGAGCTTCACATTCTCTTTGTATTTTAAACTCTCATTATGAAAATCTAATGCATGATTCGGGTTAAAAGGATAAGATCCTATTAAAGGAGCGTTGTTCACTCGCTGAAAATTATAGCTTGAAGAGGAAAGGACTGAAGCCGATACCATCAAATTTATAGATCCCAGCTTCATGACTCATCGCCCACACTCCATCATCCTTGTCAATGAAAAGTGCAAAGACCGTGGCATCCACATCATTTTGTTGAACTTTATAAGGGATGATTTCAGTTGGTGTTTTCTTGTAAATTCCCATTGAATAGGAGGCTGCCCATAGATTACCTTGAGTATCTTCTTTCACAGATTGAAAATAGGGTAAGCTTTCCAAAGCAGCCTGGGGAATCGAGGGCATGCCGTTCTCACTTGTAAAATCAAGATAAGCTCCACTATCATTCCATATTGCTTTTTCCTTGATGGTGTAGACCTCACGAAAGTTTGTAAACCAGAATTTGTCGTTCTTGTCATGTAAAATAGAACGTATACCAAGAGATCCGCCTGCTGGAGTGAAAGTCATTTTATCTTGATATAGCCAGCTGACTGATTTGCCATCATAACGGCCTACTCCTGCTGCCGCTGTGCCGAACCATATATGTCCCTTATTGTCTTTGTATATTTCGTATAAGCCCAACGGACTATAAGAGGCTAATGGGTGCCGCTGGTAAAATGCTTCACTATATTCCGTTGGAAAGAATCGCATAAAATGCAGATTTTGCCCGTCATACCGATATGCACCATCCTTCTCGAAACCCATTCTAAACCATAAATCATCAGGACTTAATTCCCAGTCGGCCTGCTCGATAATCAAATCAGAGAAAGGTAGCATTTCGAATCCACTGCCATCATATCGACACACTCCATCCGTCGTGTCTAAGTAAATATTTCCGTGCTTATCCTCTTGAAATCCTAAAATTCTACCTCTGAACAAAGTTTCAGGAATCTCTAATTCATATAATTTAGCACCATCATAATAAGAACTGCTATTTTCATCTCCTCCAAACCAGATTCTACCCTTGCTATCTTGGAACATCGCCCATATGTTTTTCAATGTATGGGCTTCGATTGTATCATCCGTTCTTGAATTATTGATTTCACTGTGGGACTTACATGAAGTAATTCCCAAAATAAGTACCAGAGAAAGTAAGGTTAATATCTTTGATTGATTTGTCATAGATGCAAGATAAAAACACTTAAGAGAAACGAAACGAATCTAAACTGTTTAAATCTTCGTTAACAACTATCCCCACTTTTTCAATAGCCTTAGATATTCTTTTCGAGAAACACATTCCGCACCAAGCGACCTTAGATGCTCACTTTCTTGCTGACAGTCGATAAGCATGAGTCCTTCCTTGCTTAATTTCCTTACGAAGGAGATAAATCCGTACTTAGACGCATTGCTTTTATGCGAAAACATGGATTCTCCGCTAAACATGTTCCCAAATTTTACACCATATAGACCACCCACAAGTTCTTCTTTATCCCAAACTTCAACCGACTGAACATGACCTAATTTGTGTAATTTCGTATAAGCCTCGACCATATCATCAGTAATCCAAGTACCAAACTGACCTTCCCTATAAGCAGCTCTGCACTCACGGATCACTCTTGAAAAGGCCTCGTTATATGTCACGCGAAATGCCTGCTTGTTAAAAAGCGGCCGCATAGATTTTGAAACCTTTAGCTTGTGCGGATAGAGAACCATTCGTGGATCAAGAGACCACCATATGATCGGATCATGTTCATTATACCAGGGGAATATTCCACTCTTATATGCCAACATAAGTCGATCAGGCGAAAGGTCTCCACCTATCGCAACAATTCCACGAGGCGTGGTTGTTTCTGCTGAAGGAAAGTGTAGTTCATCCCCCAGGTATGGAATCATGAATTTTCTTTTGTAGACTCAATAACAGCTGACAATCCTCGTTCACACAAAGCATCTTTCATTGGCTTTAAAACCGAAAAACTGTCTGTTTTGGCGCAAGCCTTTCCTTTGTAGTGAATCAATAAAGAACATTGTTCGGCCTGTTCCATAGTATGGTCGCACACTTCCATAAAGCACTTTATCACCCAGTCGAAGGTATTATGATCGTCATTATACACAACGAGCTGATGACCGAAATCTACATCTAGCAGAGTATCTACATCGACCAGTTCTTCTATATCTGTGCTGTTAAATATATCTACCATTATTACTACTAATTTAAAGCTGCTAGTGATTTTTGGATAGCGGCAAAGTCAGGTTGTTCGCCCGCATCTTCCAACACTTCTGCATACTGAATAATTCCATTACTATCCACTACAAACGCAGAACGTTTAGAAACTCCTTTCATACCTAATACAAATTGATCATAAAGTGACCCGTATGAGCGAGAGGCCTCCTTATTAAAATCGCTTAAAAGCTTAAAGTTATAATTTTCAGCCTTCTTAAACTGTTCTAAGGTAAATAAAGAGTCCACACTTATACCTATAACCTCCGCATTTAGCGATTCATATTTATTGTAAGAATCTCTGATTGTACATAATTCTGCCGTGCATACTCCAGTAAAAGCCAGTGGAAAAAATAGGATTACAAGGTTTTTACCTTTATAGTCGCTAAGTTTTACCTCGTTCTTTTCTGTACTGAATAGGTTGAATTCTGGAGCTTTGTCGCCTTTTGATAATGTCATTTTTTTTCTTTAGTCCTCTTTGTGAAATTAAATATATCGATAATTGAATAAATAATATAAGCTTTAGTTGTTGAATTTTTGATTTTTTGGGCTTCCGCCCAAAAGTCTAGATTCTGTAATTGTTGTATAAATCTATGATATCTAGCTTGTTAAGGTCAAATGTAAATGTGATTTGGTCAAGGAATCTCATACCTGAAGGTTGATATAATAAGATTGTATCATTGTTGTAAAGAGGAAGGTATATATTGACAACATCAAGAAAACTATACATTATCCCTCCACTAGCAATTGATTCAAACGATCCGCCATCTGCTTGGCGAGAGATGTAGTACTGTCCGTAATCGAAATATACACGGATATACTTAGGAATGAATTTCACTGGCAGTGCTGCGTCAACATTTACCGAAAAAGCAGCTCTATTCGATTGACCTATTCTTCCACCTCGCACATTTCCAAGTTTGAATCCTCCATCTTTTACAACAACTTGGCTTTCGCCAAACCCTCCTTGAGCTGTTCTTGCGAAGAAGAAATCTTCAAAGGCATGGTCTGCTTGACCGCCATAGACTAGGTTTATATTGTTATTTCCTACACTCGTTGAGTTGCTGCCAGTCGTAAGAACATCGGGTTGAATAGGCATTACCGCACCGTAAACACGGATATTGATATCTTTTTTCTCTGTGTATTGGTACCTCTGCTTTATGAAACCATCAATCTTCAGTGCTGTCAAGCTTTCATTGAAAATTCCATCGTACTGCATATATTCAGCAGCGACATTAAAATTCATAGGATGGATTGCTGAATTGTATGATCCCTCATAACTTAGTTCGGTATAGTTTCCACCATCCACGCCATTATCGCCCCACCTTGCTAAAGTATTCTTTATCTCGAACGCACTGTTCCAAAGACTGGCATTGCCGTGGTTAAGACTGAAAGTAACGGAAGGAACTAAGGTTTCATAAACAATTGCCTCATCAAGCTCACTGGTTTCATATGAAAATCTGCGTGAGCTTAATTTATAGCTAATCTTTTCTAGCCAACCTTTTTTGACTGTTTGGTCGTATTGTATTCGCCCAGTACCTACAAGCTGATTGCTACTAGTTCCATACATGGTATTAAAGTTCACTTTCCACTTGGGAAATGGGATAGATAGATTATGCATATTCAAGCCTATCATAAAGCCATCATAGGCATTCCCACCAATGGCCGGATTGATGAAGAACTGCTTTTTCTTCATGTTGTCGATGCCAGTCAAGAATCCTATTTTTGGTAGTTGGACTCCCTTAGTTTTCTTGTAATTGTTATCAAGATTAATGTCTAGCATAGTAAAAGACGAATCAATTACAAAGTAGTCGTAATCTGTACCTGGGAAATCTACTATCTCATTATTTTGTTTAGCAGTATACCACACTGTTTCAGCAGCCTCACCATTCTTGTAGCCGGTCACAGGGAATGGAGTGTCAAGATCTCCTTTATTCCTAATCTTCAAAGCATATCCGTCGTCTTTTTTGCGAATGGAGGATAACTTATAGTTCATTTCATCGTCGCTATATATAAAACCTCTAAAGAACCAATCAAGGTTTTCGCCAGCTTCGTTATTGAAATGTTGGATCACATCCCCTGGTCCAGGGTGCTTGAATTCCCATTCTGTGTATAGTTTTTGCATGATCATGTCAAATTTTTCCTCACCCAAATACTGTTCTAAGAATTCAAACGCTACTGCTGGCTTTTCGTAACAACTAAAAAAGTAATTCGTAGTTTCAAAATCATTGGCATGTAGAGAAGGTGCTTGATCTTGACCACGCTTGATCTGCGCAATTAAAGCAGTCTGTGCCACACTCGCGTCCATCCCTTTGAGAAATCGTGGAGGAAGTCCCATCGTCATGGGTTCATCATAGAATTCCTGTGTATATCTATGATCATAATAGGAGTTTATTCCTTCGTCAAGCCATGTATGGTCTCTCTCGTTGAATCCCAAAATCCCGTAGAACCAGTTGTGCCCAACTTCGTGTGTGATTACACCGTCAAGAGCCTGTGCATTGCCCATTGTTCCGATCACAGTAATCATAGGGTATTCCATACCACCTCCAGCACTAAGGGCCGACTGTACAGCAGTAGCTTGCGGATATGGGTAGTTTCCCACCTTCTCAGAATAGAATTTTACAGATCGATCTACATACCCAAGCGCGTCTTGCCATAGCTTCTTTTCAGTATCCGTGTAATACACCCAAGTATCAATAATTTTTCCATTTTTAAGCGAAACTTCTCCTTTTTCGACGTAAAATCTTTTATCAGCAAACCATCCGAAATCATGCACATTCTCTGCTCTGAAAGTGATAGTTTTCATTCGGTCAGAACTTGGAGGAAAACTCAGGTCGACAATAGTATCTGCTGCAAGTTCTTTTGTTTCTTGAATTTTAGAATTGATGAATTGAACCTCTTCGTCATTTTGTAGAGTTCCTGTTGAAGCAACGATATAATTGGCAGGAAGAGTGATGTTAACTTCGTAGTCACCAAATTCAGAATAGAATTCTCCCATATGTAAATACGGCATTTGGTGCCAACCGTCTCTGTCATAGACGGCAGGTTTTGGGAACCATTGCGTTAACTGGTAGGATTCTCCTACATGGCCAAGTCGACTGAATGAAGCAGGAATTTTTAAGGTAAATGGAATTCGAATTGTCATGTTTTTTTTGGGCTCGAGCCCAAAAGGTAAATCAAATCTCACAATATCTCTATTCCCTTCCCATTCTCCAAAAGGTACAGCGGTTTCATTTACATAAATCTCCAAGCCACTAAAATTCCCTCTGTCTTCTTCCTTTGAATAATGGAATTTTGTATTACCATCTCTAAGCCTTTGCTCAGCAAAAGCTGTAGTGCGATCTTTATATGCGTTCCCCCAAAGGTGCAGATATATTTCATTTAATACGTCAGGTGAGTTATTAATGTACTCCATCTCGATTTCACCAGTCAATGTGTGTAAACTGTCATCAAGAACTACATTAATTACGTTGTTTACTTGTTGCTGGAAGTACGGTTTACTGGGTAATTCCCAAAGGTTTTCTTGGGCGGAAAGTCCATTGTGAAATAAAAGGATAAGAAAAAGGGGTAAGAAATACGAAAATTTCGGAGTCATATGTATAGCTTTAATGTATGAATTCAAACATACGTTTTATAGTGCTAATTGCCGTAATTTTTTCGGCTTTCGTTTCTTGCAATTCGACGAGGAAGCTGTCAAAGGTAGACGAAGCGACTATGGCGGAAAATACAGAAATAGAATTCCCTTATAATGCTATAGGATATTGGGAAGGCGAAATTTCTATATTTCAAGATACAGGATTTGTGCAGAAAGTGCCTATGGCTCTTGATATTTTTGAAATTGGAGAGGCGAAGGAATACGCATGGCACATTATTTATAATCCTGGAAAAGAGGAAGACAGAAGAGAATATTTGCTGATTGAAGTTGACAAAGAAACAGGTCATTATCAAATCGATGAAGACAATGGCATTGTGTTAGATGCTTATCTTCTTGATAACAAGTTAATCTCTAGTTTTTCAGTAAGTAACTCCAGCTTACAAACAATCAATACATTTTTTCAGGATGATATGGTCTTTGAGGTTATTGCTGGTCCTCAAGAGGCGATAAATACGACAGGCAATATGAAAGTTGAAGGAGAAACAGTTCCGCCAGTGGAAAGTTATAAGCTTACAACTTATCAACGAGCAATTTTGAAAAAAGTTAGGGGTTAATGAACATTGACGTTTAAGTTGATTGCATCTCAGATTGAAGTGCTTTTTTTGAAGTTTGCACAAGAAGTTATTGATAGAATCGATACTTTTGTTGATGTAGTTGCTTTGTAAGTACAAAATTCTTGAATTAGAAAATTCCTAGTTTAATCCAATGATAAATGAAGAGAAAATTTTACTATTTGCTGTGTTCCGTTATGCTTTTAGCATGTGCTGAAGAAAAAGACTTTATCGATGAAATTAACTTAGAAGTACTTTCATCTAGCCATACTGGAGTAGATTTTGAAAATATTCTGAATGAAGAGGTGCTTACTGATCCGTTCAGTTACATCAATCTATATAATGGCGGAGGAGTGGGAATAGGAGACATTGATAATGATGGACTTGATGATATAATCCTGACGGGCAATACAGTTTCGACACAACTTTATCTCAACAAAGGAGATATGAAATTCCAAAATATCACCAAGGAAGCTGGTTTACAAGTTGATGGTTGGGTAACAAGTGTTGCAATTGCAGATGTAAACAAAGACGGATGGAATGACTTGTATTTTTGTAAGTCCTATGAACGAGATAGTGATAAACGCCGGAATCAGTTCTTCGTAAACCAGAAGAATGGTACGTTCAAGGAAATGGGATCAGCGCTTGGTATTGATGATGATAATTATTCTATAGGTGCTGCTTTTTTTGATTACGATGTTGATGGAGATCTTGATCTCATTGTGCTGAATCACCCGTTGAATAGAATGTCTAAATTAATTGACCATATAAATTTACGTAAAAGTCCTGTCGAAGAATTCTCTAGTACGCTTTATAGAAATGACAGAACCGGGTTTACTAATGTCACAAAAACCGCAGGAATATTAAGCTATGGATTTTGCCTTGGTGTTGTGACAAGTGATTATGATCTAGATGGTTATCCAGACATTTACATAACAGTTGATCATGAAGAAGAGGATTTGCTGTTTAGGAATAATGCAGATGGGACATTTACAAAGATGACACATGAAGCCCTCCCTAAGGTGGGGAGGAGTTCAATGGGAATTGATGTGGGAGATTACAACCACGATGTTTTTCCCGATTTTGTAGTAGGGGAAATGCTGCCGGATGATCATTATCGAGAGAAGATTGGGATGAGTATGCAGTCTGTGGATCGATTTAATTATTTAGTTGAGCAGGAAGGATATTCGTACTATCAAATGCGGAATTTTCTGCACGTAAATAATGGAAATGGAACTTTTAGTGATGTTGCCCAAATGGCTAAAATCGATAAATCTGACTGGACGTGGGCATCTTTTTTTGTTGATATAGATAACGATTCGTGGCAAGATGTTTTTATGGCTAATGGCTACTACAGGAAGATTTATGATAATGATAGGTTGGCGATACTAGATAGCCTCATGAATTCTGTTGATAGACAAGATTATGCTAAAAAGAGAGCATTTGCTAAATCATATGCCAAAAGTAGTGAAATAGACAAAGTGCCAAATGTGCTTTTTAGAAATAAAGGAAATGGTCAATTTCAAAATATTTCAAGCAAATCTGGATACGCACAAGCCACTATATCTACAGGTGCAGCTTATGGTGATCTTGACAATGATGGGGATTTGGATATTGTGTGTAACAATATTGGTGAAGTAGCTCATATCATTAAGAATAATTCAAGTCCCAATAATAATTATCTGAGGTTAAAATTTACTGCAGATAAAAACAATGTCACACTAGGAGTAAAGGCACGAATATATTCTGAAAATGGAGTACAAAGCAGAGAGCTGCTTACAACTAGAGGGTATCAAGGTAGTACAGAAAATGCAATACACTTCGGTCTAGGGTCTCTTGATAAGGTCGATAGACTGGAGGTGATATGGCCTACGGGAGCAAAGCAAGTCTTAAGAGAGGTAGATGCTAACCAAACGTTGGTCTTAAGTCCACAAGATGCAAATTTGATGCACGATTACTCTAAGCCAACTAAACCCAAAGTTGATATTCAAGCGATAAAGAACACGGGTATCGATTTTACACAGGATGAAAATTATCAGTTTGATGATTATTCAAACCAGGTTTTGTTACCACATAAAATGTCGGAACAAGGTCCATATATTACTGTGGGTGATGTAAATCAGGATGGGTTAGATGACTTCTATGTAGGTGCTCCGAATGGTCAGGCAGGAAAGTTATATGTTCAACAGGCAACTACTAAATTTGTCGAGACTTCAAGCAATACTTGGACTGCTGATAAGGATTATGAAGACGCTGGAAGTGTTTTTGTTGATATGGATGGTGATAAAGATTTAGATCTCATTGTAGGGAGTGCTGGAAATGAAAACGATGATGGTGACAAGATGTATGCATTACGATGGTACAAGAACGACGGTCGAGGGAATTTTAAGAAACTGGCGAATCCCCCGTTTGAATATAATCTACCAGTTTCCTGCATTCAGGCAGTAGATTTCGATGGAGATGGTGATCAAGATGTGTTTGTCGGAGGCTTGATGCAAGCGAAAAGCTACCCTAAACCAGGAACTACAATTTTACTAGAGAATAAGGGCAATTCGGTATTCACTGAAGTGCAAAATCTACCGTTTAGAGAGTTGGGGATGATTACAGATGCTTTGTGGACTGATCTCAATGAAGATGGAAAGAAGGATGTGATTATGGTGGGAGAATGGACCAAAATTCACTTTTATATTCAGGACAATAAGGAGTTTGTGGAAAAGACAAATGATTATTTAGATATGTCACCATCAGGATGGTGGCGAACTATTGAGACTGCTGATCTTGATAACAATGGTAAGGAGGATATCATTATAGGGAACTTGGGGTTGAATTATAAGTACCAAGCTTCACAAGAAAAACCGTTTAAGATATATGGTACCGACATCGACAGTAGTGGAAGCTATGACATTGTTCTTAGTACCTTCTATGGAGATAAGGAGTACCCCGTGAGGGGAAAAAATTGTTCTTCTGAGCAAATTCCAAAGTTGAAGGAAGAATATGGAACCTATCATGATTTCTTGAGCTCATCAACAGCAGAGATTTATGGAGATGTACTAGATAACGCACTCACTTACGAGGTAACTGAGTTTCGAAGCGTAGTATTATATCAAAGTGTAGATGGGAAATTCAGTTTAGAGCCACTCCCGTTTGAATGTCAAATTGCCCCAATAAATGGGATCATTTGCGAAGACATTGATGGTGATAATTTAGTTGATCTGGTAGTCGCAGGTAATCTTTATCAATCTGAAATTGAAACAGGTAGAGCTGATGCGGGTACTGGTCAAGTTATTTTGAATCAAGGAGACCGCAAGTTTAGGACTTTAAGAGTCTATGAAGCAGGTTTATATTTGCCAGGAGATGTAAAAACACTGGAAAGTATAAAGTTGGGTAAGGAGCAACAAAAAGGATTTTTGGTAGGGAGAAACAGAGGAGAATTGGAGCTATATGGTTTGCCGAAGATGTAGAATTTACTTGTTCAAAGCGACACCAAACATTTATGTGAAATGGGGCGCAAATTCATCATGCCGAATGAAACAGTACTAATAATAGCTCAAGGCCATGACCATGTCTCAATATGCCGAAAAAGCATTAGAGAGAATAAGCAATCTGAATATGAAATACAGTTTTGTATAGATTTTAGAAAAGAGAATCATGAAAACTTCTTAATCTCCGCTGAGCTGCTATTATTTAGAATTCTAAATGTTTGCTAATCGCCCCAACAGCGGAAATTTCTAGATAGTGGTACAATCTTATCGAACAGGCAAAGAATTTTGCTTACCGAGAGTGAAGAAACTAACAATAGAAATTGTGCTACGCAATTTGACTTGAACCCAGGATAATAGCAGATACATGTCTTGCATACTTTTCTTTTGGCGGAAGCCAATAAAAAAAAATACCACATTCCCACCTAACAAACAAAGAGCCTAACCCATTCTAATTCGCTCAGGTAGC
>CALBVQ010000003.1 GCA_937969485.1 uncultured Saprospiraceae bacterium
GCTTCGATAATGGGAACGTCCAGCTCTTTTGATGCTCACCGTGATGGTGACCACGGCTGCGCTTCAAAAGAACTGTTGAGCTCCCATTCTCTGTGCATTTTACGCTCTCGTGACGAAATCCTAATGCATATTTCGGGTCAAAAATTCATCATTTCTTTGTGATAGAATGTATAAAAATCGACACATTTTATACTATTTCAACATTGCCATGTCGCACAAAATTGCGTTGAAAACTAGGATAAATTCTATGCATGAACGGCAGATCTACCAGAGTGAAGAGCATGATTATGAAGGAAGGTCTTCATTCTTTTCATTCGCTCTTATTATAAGCGCTGGCACAAAGTCTCTATCCGAAAATCTAGTTAATCCGTTTCTCTATCAATCGAATCTGTCCCATATGATTAGCTTGGTGTTCCATGACATGATACCAGGCCCAGTGATTATTCATAGATGATCCTTTTACTTTCTTAGCAAACCACTCGTCATCCTTGGTTTTTAATAATTTCTTAGTCTCCTCTCTTACTGCATCCCATATTTCTAAATAATATTCAATAGGTTGATCTTTAAATCTATTACGTGCTGCTGGACCAAGGTTTAAGGCAGCATCCCACATTTCTTCGTCACTATTAAAACCTCTGTTTTCGAATGTATATAATTGATAGTACTTTTCTGTTGCAGCTAAATGCAGGATCAATGCTCCGATTCTATTAGAATCTTCATCAAGCAAAAAATCTACTTCTTCTTGTGTTAAGGTTGCAACCGTATTAGTTATCCTACGTTTTAGATCGTCCATCATAGAGACCGTAGTTCCTATAAGAGGCGTATAACCTTTGGGAACAGTTATTCGCTGCGACTGGCCAGAAAACAGAAAAGAACAGAAGAAAAAAGTGGTTAGTAGTAATTTGAAATTCATTCAATTGGGTTTTTTGTGGTTAGATAATGTGGAGTAGTCTTACTTTTAGAAACGAAAACGAACAGCTATTATTCTTGTAAAGAAGTAAATTCTTGCTGCATTTTTCTTTTGGCGGAAGCCACTACAGTACAATCTTTATTTTATGATTACACAATTGTTTCAACAGGTTTCGTAAAAAGCACAGGAAGAAAATACAATCAAGGTCTACCGATATTACTCGTACCTTAATGACTCAATAGGATCCAAGCTCGCTGCTTTTAGGGCTGGGTACAAACCAGATAAAATCCCTGTGAAAATACATACGAACAACCCTAGGCCTACCCAGGCAAAAGGGAAAATAAAGGTTTGACCAATCGCAAAAGTCACAACATTTCCAATAATCAATCCTAGGATTATTCCTATAATCCCACCCATCATAGTAATCGTAACCGCCTCGGTAAGGAATTGAATCAAGATATTTCTTTTTGTCGCGCCGAGAGCTTTGGAGACCCCTATTTCTCTTGTTCGTTCAGTTACTGAAACGAGCATGATGTTCATGAGACCAATTGCAGCTCCCACTAAAGTCATCAAGCCAATTGCAATTGTTGCTAATCTAAGAGTTTTAGTAATATCCTTGATTTGCGTCATCAAGGAAGAGCTTTTCTGTATTTGGAAATCATTTTCGTCGATTGGCCTGAGGCCACGGATATTTCTCATCACACCCATCGCACTTGAAATCGCGTCGTCGAAGGTTGTTTGAACGGAAACTGCCGTGGTTATTGTGTAGTTGCTCTTCTTCGTCCCGTAAAGTACTCTGGCCCTAGTGATAGGAATCATTGCCCGTCGATCATTGGTATCTCCAAAGGTCGATCCTTTCGACTTTGTCACACCAATTACCATAAATTTATGATCATCGACCGTAACCATTTTCCCAAGTGCTTTCTCTGGTTTTCCGTCGAATAATTTGTCTACGATCGTGGGGCCAATTATCGCCTTTGCACTCGCATTATTGATCTCATTTACCGTAAACCCACGTCCAGCCATCAACTCAAAGGAACTCACATCAAGGTAATTTTCATCGACACCGATCAACTTCATATTGGGACTAGATTCCTTCTTTTTGTGTGAAGCCACATAGCCACCACCAGCATATAAATCAATCGAAACCTTACTTCCTTGGAAATCGAAGCGATCTTTGAACTGCATTGCATCTCGAAAACTAATGACATCTCCCACAACTCTTCGTCGCCCTTCAGTCCGAGATTGAATCGTTTCGTACTTCCGTTGGACCGTAAATGAACTTGCCCCTATTCGATTAAAACTCTCGCTGATCGACTGTAATAATCCATCGATTGCTGTCAAGATTCCCACTAGACTCATCAAGCCCAAAGCAATAATGCTCAAGGTTAAAAGCGACCGTAACCAGTTGGCGCGGATAGATCGCATAGCAATCCGAATATTTTCTGATAAGTTCATTGGCTGTAATATCTTAAATAATCATGAATGCGAGTTAGTTATTTAGATGGAAGATGGGTTTTTACGTACTAAGTCGATTTCCACAGCTACAATTTTAAGAAATCGACTAGTAGATTTAGTCTTTGTTTTTTAGAGTTGGGGCTTTCGCCCAAAGAAAAAGATAGGTTCAGGAGAAGGGGGCTTTCGCCCAAAGAAAGCAGCGTTGCTTTTGGGCGAAAGCCGAAAAAAAAGGAACCTACGAACACTTGCCTACTCCCAAAAATCAGATCGTTCTTACTACTTTTTCAAGCTCCATTCTAGACTTCGGTTTCTTACTTGGCTGATTAAAATCTTCAGCATCACGATGTCCTATTGCTACGGCAACAATTGAATTAAAGTCCGTATCTCCTAGGACTTTGTCGTAATTTTCAGGCTCTATTCCCTCCATAGGAGTAGCGTCAATTCCCATCTCAGCGCAAGCAGCAAGGAATATTCCCAATGCTATATATACTTGCCTGTCAAACCAAGCTTTTATCTCGGGAGTTGGCTTCGGTTTGACAAACTCCATATAGTACCCTACTGCTCCTGGGTGTAAACTCGCCTTAATGTGATCTTCAAAAAGGTCGAGATTATCGTAGCGACTAAAAACGACAACCGAATCACAATCCAATACTTTCTGCGTATTGTGCCAAGATATCTCCGAAAGCTGTTTTCTAGTTTCTTCATTTGTTACGAAAGTAAATTTCCAAGGCTGGCTATTAATCGAAGAAGGTGCCAGGCGAAGAATTTCCTTCAACTGATCAATCTTGTCTTGGTCAATTTTTTTTGTGCTGTCGTAATTTTTAGTGGTGTATCTATTTTGCATTGAATCTAAAAAACTCATCTATTCATTTTTGTAATTAATAATGCGTATTTGGACTATGTAGTTAATCCTTGCCAAGATACAATCATCGAGACGGGAAATAGGTTGTTGAAAGTTGAAAAATTAATCCAATAATATTGTCAACGCTATTTTCATATTAAACTTTTTCTTAATGCGTTGTGAGGTTTTCTAGCGCGTGAAACTCAATGATAGAGGGCTCTTCGCAAGAAAATTCAAAATAATTTGATTTTCTTGTAACGGGTACTGCATCTTGTTACACTAATATGAAAAGAAAGACATGTTAGTAAAAACATTTGCAAGTGCCGTGACTGGTGTAGAGGCACACACAATTACCGTGGAGGTTAACGCGGGAGGCACAATTACGCCCAATAAATCATATTATCATTTAGTGGGACTACCTGATAATGCTGTGAAAGAAGGGTTCCAAAGAATAGAGACTGGCATCAAGAACAATGAATACCGAATGCCACGAACGAAATTGGTAGTAAATCTAGCACCGGCAGATATCAAGAAAGAAGGTTCGTCTTATGATTTACCAATAGCCTTGGGAATTCTAGCAGCATCAGGTCAGCTACCTGCATCCGCCATACCGAAACTGCAGGAATATGTAATTCTGGGTGAGCTGTCTTTGGATGGGTCTCTTCGACCGATCAAAGGTGCCTTGCCTATTGCTATAAAAGCTAGAGAAGAGGGATTTAAAGGTGTTATTCTACCAGCTCAAAATGCAAGAGAGGCGGCAATTGTCAACAACTTAGATGTATATGGAATTCCTAATCTTAGCGATGCAGTAAAGTTCTTTGACGGTTCGCTCAAAATGAAGCCAGTATTTGTCGACACGCGGAATATATTCAAGAATACTAATCGAAAATTTGACGTGGACTTTAGCGATGTCAAAGGGCAACAAAACATCAAGCGAGCACTTGAATTAGCAGCATCAGGCGGCCATAATGTTATCCTCATTGGGCCTCCAGGCGCTGGAAAGACAATGCTTGCCCGACGATTGCCTACCATCCTACCTCCCCTAAATTTGAAAGAAGCACTTGAAACAACCAAGATTCATTCAGTAGCAGGCTTGTTAAAGGACCACGATGCCTTAGTTCCTCATCGTCCCTTCCGTTCGCCACATCACACAATCAGTGACGTTGCCTTAGTGGGTGGTGGCTCGAACCCCAATCCCGGTGAAATATCCCTTGCCCATAACGGCGTTTTATTTCTAGATGAGCTACCAGAGTTTAAGCGATCGGTACTGGAAGTACTTCGGCAACCAATGGAGGAAAGGAAAGTTACCATCTCGAGAGCAAGATTAACGGTAGATTATCCCGCTGGTTTTATGTTAATCTCCTCAATGAATCCTTGCCCATGCGGCTTCCACAATCATCCCGACAAAGAATGCATGTGTCCTCCAGGCACAGTGAAAAAATATCTCAATAAAATCTCAGGACCACTACTAGACCGAATCGACCTACACGTTGAAGTTACCCCAGTTTCAGTAGAAGAACTAAATAACCCCGCAACAACTTCTGAAAAAAGTGCCGAAATCATGGAACGCGTAGTACATGCACGAGTAATACAAGAAGAGCGCTTCAAAGACCTTGACAACATATATTACAATGCACAAATGCCATCTTCGATGGTAAAAAAAGTCTGTCAACTCAGTAAAGAAGGAAGAGAACTACTTCGCTTATCAATGGAAAAACTCCAACTTTCCGCCCGTGCTTACGATCGTATACTAAAGGTTTCGAGAACTATTGCAGATTTAGATGGCAAAAATGACATCTCAATAATCCACCTTAGCGAAGCCATCCATTACCGTAGCCTAGACCGTGACGATTGGGCCAGCTAATCCATGCACCATGAGAACATATCCTATAGCACAACAAGAAAACTTAACCAACACCACACATACCACAACCTATGACATCCACACACAACACAACGTTCCACCCAACACCACAACACGCACCCCAACCACAACACGCACCGCACCACAGAGACAACACAAGCTGCACCACAGCAACACACGCACCGCACACACACCACAACCAGCTGCACCGCAGCAACCACACAACACGCACCGCACCACAGAGACAACACAAGCTGCACCGCAGCAACACACGCACCGCACACACAACACAAGCAGCTGCAGAGCAGCCACCCCTCAATAACACACCAAGCAAATCTCATATAACACAAACCTCATCTCTCACTAAAAACCCACATAATGGCCAACACCTACTCACAGATCTACATCCAAATAGTCTTTGCCGTCAAGCAT
>CALBVQ010000004.1 GCA_937969485.1 uncultured Saprospiraceae bacterium
AGGGAGTAGTACCATCAGCTAGAGGAAAGTTGTATACACCTGCATCCAAAGGTGTATAATTGACGCCATCCTCACTTACTGATATTGCTACCGATTCAAATCCATATTCTGGATGATCTGCTCCATTATAATTCCATATTGTAGATCCTAGCAGCTGATATCGATTTCCTAAATCATATTGAATCCAATGAGAGTCTTCATGGGCCGGGTTCGGATTCGGCGTCTTAGTACAGCTAAACCAATTGTCCTCTTCGCGATTATCAACTTGCATGTTCTTGGCACAACTTTCCGACGGAATGAAGTTAGCTTCTTGGTCATCACATTCTCCTACTTCACATGGCGTACCAACGCATTCACAATTTGTATCAAATTGATCATTATTAGTAAACTTGTTACCATCATCACATAAGACACCTGCGTTTATACAAGCTAGTTCGCAATCGTAATCATACATCAGCATGTTTGGTATGTATTTCCAGAAGGATGTGTCAGAATATGGCGTCTTCCACTGCACACTGAAATTTTCTCCACCACCGCCTTCTTTGTGATTTAGTTCATAGTAATAATATGTATCCTTAGTCAAGGTAATATATGAACCCGTCTGCTCAGGGTACTTATCATGTTGTGAGGAATTTGTCCACCCAGGGACATGAACAGAATAATTTTCTTTGTTTAATTCATCTTCATCTGAACTAAGATAAAAGTAGGTATTATCATCTCCCGTTACATTAAATGCATATTCTCCAGTGATGGGAACTGTCAAAAATCCTTGTACTTGATTACCAATTTCGTTGAAAGTGTTTTCTGGGGGATACGTCAAATATTGTAACGCTGCTCCATTATCCGGCATTGCAGGAAAATTTACTCCTGAATAAAGGTCACTAATATTACTTCCAGGTAGATTTTCATACCTATAAGAAAAAACCTTCCCTCTTTCTCCTACGCATGAATTTGACGTATTAACTTTTCCCACACAGTTGCAGTTTCCATCTTCCATATCATCGATAGTGCTCGCATTTCCATCGTCGCAAGGCAAACCTCTTTTTGGACAAACTGGCTCAGCACAATCTACTCCATGTATATAATTTGAGGTTATAATATGCCAAACGTCAGGCGTCAGAAAGTCATTCTGCCAAAATACTTTCGCATAGTCACTACCTGTTCCTTCTGCCATTTCCAGCCTAAAATAGTAAAATTCATTGGCCTGAAGTAAAATTTGCTCTGAGGTCTGCTCTGGATATTTTATGTGGTTTGTACTACCAGTGCTTGAATTCGTATAGCATCGTAGAGTAGCGTTAGCTGGCTGATCGTCCGTACTTAGATAAAAGCGCACTCTATCATCACCAGTAATATTAAAACTCACGTTTCCCGATTGAGGCACTGATATAAAGCCTTCGACCAAGGCACCAAAAAATGACTTGTAGTTAGACGGGGTTTCTAGACGATACAAAGTTTTGATTGTGTCAGGAGAATTCGGGAACTCTGGCAACTTTAGCAAATCTTCGATGTAGCTATTTAAGAGGTTATCATAAAATTTCCATTCTACCTCACCTGCTGTACCCACACAAATTTGGGCGGAAGCCCCTTGTGCAAAAAATAAAACTAAAACTATTAATATCTGCTTCATTGTAATATATTATTGGAACATACCTATAGGCATATAATCACTAGGAATTGAGGTGGTACAATTTGATGAATCGTAAAATCGACAAAGATTAGGCAATACGTAGTCGATATCATTTGGAGAAACCCCAAACCACAAAGCTATTTCGGCATAAAATTCATCAATCGAGGTAGTCGGAATCAATACACCTCTATGAGACACATTTAGCAATCCGTCTAAAGCAAGAGAAGGAAATTCTCCAAAAATTTGACCACCATTTATTGCGCCTCCCATGATCATCTGATTTCCACCCCATGCATGATCTGACCCGCTTCCGTTTGATGTCAGAGTTCTAGCAAAATCCGAAATTGTATAGGTCACCACATCATTAAATTTACCGATTTCTTGTAGTGCATTCTTGAACTCTAAAAGCCCTGCATTTACCTCGGGTAGAACATTATTTTGCTCATCTAATAAGTTACTATGATTGTCGAAACCATTCACTTTAACGAAAAACACCTGTCTGTTTAGTCCAAGATGTTGATGCACACTTATTAGCTCTGCAACCATTTTCAAATCATTGGAAAATCTTGTCTCTGAAAATGTTGTACTAAGAGGTGTCAACTTACCGAGAGCTGTCTTATAAATTTCAATACTATCTGCTGTGGAACTAGTTAGCGCTCCTAATGTTTGTTGGAAAATATTATTGTAGGTCTGATCTGCAAGGCTTTTAATAGTCCCATTCTTGTTGTCATTTAGGAAACCTGATTCTTGGTACCAGCTGGGGTAGCCGCTATAACCTAAATTATCTGGAGTCGCATTGTTAGCAATACTGAATTCTGCCGTACTGCTTCCTACTTGAAACCTATTTTTTCCATCAAGAGAAATATTCATCGAGATCTTATCGATCGTATTCATATCATGCAGAATATCTGCCATCCGGCCACCAAATCCCAATCCTGTTCTTGTGTCCGGTAGAGAAGTTTGCCACTGCATTTGCTGATCACTATGAGAATACAATCCAAGAGGTCTTTTCTTCAACGCATCGTTATATTCTGTATAATTTGCTATAGGCTCAGAAAGAGTACCGACATTTGTAAGGAATGATAATTCTCCCGCATCAAACATTGTCTTGACGTCACCAAGTGCGCCATGCACTCCAAACTCTGGTAATCCCGCAGGTCGGTTAAGTATTTTCAATTGTTCCTCGTCTGTACGATCAAGAGATATCCCTATTCTTGTACTTTCATATTCCGCATACGGATCATCATCTGTAGGAACCAACACATTATATGTATCGCACCCGCCAGCTAACAAAACACAAACAATTGCTTTGTAGTCATTATTATTGTTGAGAATATGTGGTCTCGCAGCCAATGTATTAAACATTCCGAGATTTATAGCACTGCTCAGAAAAGCAGTTGATCCCATAGCTGCGCATGTAGAATCTCTTAAAAATTTTCGTCTTGAAAAATTAGTCATTGTTATCTATTTATTAAGTATTCTGGAGAAGCCATAATGAGTAAGATTGCCAACTCCAATCTATCTTGATGAGAGTCTTCGTTGTACAAGGGGTAGTTCTTTACTGCTGTAACAATTTTGTTAAATGACTCATCACTTAAATTCCCTCTTGCAAGCAGAAGATTAAGTCTATCAATCAGGTAAACGATATTCTGGTCTCCTGTCAGAAGTAGCTCGGCCCCAAAATCTAATTGAGTCTGTTCATCTAGATACCCAGCTGAATTTTCATCTTGAAACAAAATTAATTCGTCAGCATAATTATTATTCCTAATCCAGTTATCAAGGCCATTAAAGTATCCCATCAATGATTTCGAATCCGCTAATTGAAATTCTGGCGCATATAAGTCAGCATCATTTATGGGACCTAGGGGTTGATAAGTACTTTGAAAGAAGTTAAATACACTAGGAGCACCGAGAGGTCGTTGATCAATTCTTTGATAGACATCTCGCATATCATTCCTATAATTCCCCGAGTCAGTGTAGGCATTAAACGCCTTGTGAATTTGCAAATATCTGAGGAATGGTTCACTTAACATTCCAAAGGTCGGATCCTCCTGTACTCCGCAATTATTGACATATGGATCAAGTAAGATCGCTTTGATCACAGCCGCCAAATCACCACGCACCCCAGAACCGTTGTTCTCAAAAACCATACTGACACGCTCTACATAGGGCGGGGGAGGATTGGAAGTAACTAGCCGTTGTATTAATAATTTACAGATAAATGGAGCCGTATTAGGATGATTGAACACATTGTCCAACGCATCGTTTATATCAGCTATACCGTCCACCGTCGTTCTTTCCTCTATAACATATCCATTAAGCAGGTTCTTTTCAGCTGGTTCGTGATACTCATTAAACATTATCATCGGTATTCTATAAGATGTATCGTGTCTTGCGCTCTTATTAAAATATTCTCGATCTCCCCATGTTAGGCCAGTGAAAACCTTAGCAAATTCAGCAATTTCGTAATTCCCATAAGTCGGAATCAGTTCACCCAAAGAATCAAGTTTAGGTGTTCCATCCAAATTCAGCTCGTGTAAACCTATTGTAAAAAGTTGCATCAATTCTCGTGCGTAGTTTTCATCAGGAAATTTATTCTCTGCTGGAACCGCCTTAGAGTTATTCACATAGGTAAGATAGGCACCCATTGCTGAGTGAAATGTAACATCTCCAAGAAGATCTCTGTAATTTCCGAAGGCATTATCTAAAAGCATATCATAGTAGCTAGAAAATGCCAAAGTCCTATTTTCAAATCCAGACACGCTGCTTATTACAACAATTTGGCTTAATGCATAAGCTACTTTTTGTCGTAAAATATCCTCTGATTTCATAAAATAGTTCCACCATGCATATCTCCACATTCTTGTCGAATAGCCAAATTCGCCTGTACTATCTTGAGCATACAAAGCATACTCGTGTATTTTCTCATCAAGAGTAAATAGCCTTGGTGTAGCTAGCTGATCATCAATCCAATCTTCGATACCCATGGTATCTACCGTGTATATATCATCGAAGTTATATGCCAAAGAAGAGTATGTCAGGAATCTTGCAGATGCTGCGGAATTAGGCAAGTAACCTGCAGCTGATGTTGTATTTTGTGCTTGATCTTCATTATCACTGGCAGTTACAGAGATATCGCTTTCACCAAATCCCAATAAGATTGTGTCAACTTGACCGTATGATTGCAGTGCAAGAAAGAGAAAACAGCTAAATGCTATAATTTTACTATACATAATTATGTAGATTAATTTCCTCTTTTAATTGCTTCAACTTCATTTCTTAGTTTTTCATTCTCCTCGCTCAGCTTGATTGTATATTGCCACAACCATTCTATTTGTTCTAAGAGCTTCGCATCCATAGATTGAAGATCGTAACCCTCTTTCACAAGTTGATCAGCTGACGGCAAATTAACAAGATGTGAATTTTGCTCAATACATGTTTTTACTTCGGAAATCTCTGGAAGCTTTATGAATGAATCATCCGACCAATCCGCAGAGTTCTTTACTGAAACTTTAACTTTCTCAGTCAAGATTCCATGTTCTACAAATAAGTTATATCCATCAGGTGTATTAAAATTGGTAGTATCACCAATTACGACCTTTCCATCTGTTTTTAAAAGAAGCAGATCGTCACTTTGAGCAAAACCAGAGTTACACAAAACAAAAAAGGCAAAAAATACTGTGAGTAGGTCTTTTATTTCCATCATTAAGCTATTATGTATTAAAGAAAAAACTAATATATGTCAATTATAATTAAATTAGTAATGTTTCCTTGACATTTATAGGAGCAACTTAAAAACTTTTTCGCTGCTTATCATAATATGATTCCTATAACACATACTTTTGTAAGATATATGTACAAAATGTCACTGAAAACAAAAGAAGTTAGTTACAAAATTTGGTTGCCATTTATGTTGGCAATCTCGACAGCAATAGGAATGCTGGTAGGTTACAGGATGTCAGCTGAAAACTTCAATGACTCTGATATGGTTAGTGGACTTTCGTCCAAAAGCCAACAAGAGAAGACATTGGAAGAAATTCTGAAATACATAGATAACAAGTACGTTGATAGCATCGATCAAAAGGTTTTGGTGGATGCAGCAATAAATGCAATGTTAGATCAACTGGATCCTCATAGTGTTTATATTTCTCCAGATCAGATTTTAGATGTAAATGAAGGCATGTCAGGCTTTTACAAAGGTATGGGCATAGAAACTGTTTATCTTGATGATACGTTAAGAGTTGTCCGTGTTTTGGGCGAAAGCCCAGCAGAAAAGGCAGGAATTTCTTATGGCGATCTTATTACGACAGTTAACGATTCACTTCTAGCTGGCCAGAATATAGAAAGAGATGAACAATGGGAAATGTTGCGAGCAAAATCAGACTTAACTTTTAAGCTAGGTATCATAGATAAGGACGGTAATAGTAAGGAAGCAATCGTCACACCCGAAAAAATCAAGGCACCCAACGTTGACTTTTTTGATCACGAAGGTACTGCATATATTAACATACTTAGATTCAGTGATAAAACTTATGAGGGAATAGTTGATGCCTTAGAAGCTGTTCAAGAGAATAAGATAATTGACAAGCTAATACTTGACTTGCGAAATAATCCAGGTGGATATCTTCCTGAAGCGACCAAGATTCTCAATCAGCTTTTTGTCGAAGATAAACGACTACTAGTTTATACGGAAGATCGAACGAAAAGAAAAACTGAATATAAAACCACTGGCAGACCTTTTTATCAAATTAACAAGTTAGTGATTTTAGTGAATGAAGGTTCAGCTAGTGCAAGTGAAATAATTGCAGGAGCTTTGCAGGACTGGGACAAAGCAGTAATAGTTGGAAAAGAGACCTTCGGAAAAGGCTTGGTACAAGAACAATTTACTCTTTCAAACGGAGGTGCAATCAGACTTACAACAGCACGTTATTACACGCCTTCTGGTAGATCAATTCAGACACCGTACGATGAGATACATCAAGATTCTAGCCTACTATTTTATTCTAAAACCCATGAACGGATCTTGAGTTCTAACGGAGGAATTTCACCAGACTATGAGATAAATTGGTCAAAAGATGACTTAGTTACGATGGAGGCTGTATCAAATAACATTAGTGTTAACTCTTACAAGGTAATTAGGAATTTGACTAAAAATAAGGATATCAAGGCACTTTCTGAAAAAGAGATTGAATCAGAGATTCTTAAAATATTAGGCACTGATGATTTTCCTGATGAGCTCAATAAATCATTAGCTGTAAGCATGATGTTTTACTCCGTGTACAATCAGTTAGGTGAAGATGATAAGGCAAATGGATATTTGGTACAGTACGACAAATTCATTAATGTAGCGATGGAAAAGCTTACTGGCGAAAACTTATTTACCGACCTTCTTCCTAAGAATTAGATATTGAAACTGACATTTACCAATAAATGATGTGAATTTTGATATAGCTGTAAATAAAATATGTAGATTTATAGCAAATATAACAATAACATATGCGAACACGGTATACATTACCCGCTCTGCTATTACTACTACTAATTTCATTCTCCACTCGTGCATCTCACCTTATCGGTGGAGATATCACCTATGTCTGTGACGGCCTAGAGACCATAAATGGGGTTGAATATATTAACCTTACATTTACAGCAAAGATGTATAGGGATTGTGCTGGAGGAGGCGCCAGCTTAGATTTCAGTGCTAATTTTTACGTTTTTGA
>CALBVQ010000005.1 GCA_937969485.1 uncultured Saprospiraceae bacterium
AAGTTTACATTGGTAGTTGGTCATTCTAATTTAACCCGAGTAATAAGGTGTTTTTACATGTATCCCAAAGACAGGGATATGAATGCATTAAATGGTTTTCCAGCTTTTACTGCCCTCTCGGTATTCTGTCAGAAACGCCGATACGAAATTACCGCCCATTAGCTTTGGCGCTTCACTCACTCAGCAACCTTTCTGAAACAGCTCTGTGAGATTGTTCCTTCCTTCAATAATCTATTCCGAAATCCTAAAACAGAATCGTATTCCATTTAGATTAAACCCGAATTATGCATTAGGTTTTCGTGATGAGAGCTTAAAATGCAAAGAGAATGGGAGCTCAACAGTGCTTTTGAGGCGCAGGCGTGGTCCCCATCACGGTGAGCATCAAAAGAGCTGGACGTTCCCATTGTCGAAGCAGTTTCAGCTCGTAATAGATGTCTTAATGCATATTTCGGGTTAAATCAAGTACAAGGCAGAAAACGCAAGGATACCCTTTGCTATCATGAGTATTTCTAACGAAGTAATTGCTTTTATAAACTTGAAAATATGCGATATTCTAAAACAGAATTGGTATAAGACACTACGATTATACACGGGCATACAAGCTTCCTATTTTTAGTGCAAGCTTTTCGAACTTTAGAAAGCGAAATATAATTTACATCTTTCAGGATTAGTCGTCTGTCGCACCTACGTTCTTTTAGGTCGATTTATCACAATATTTCATTCAGCATGACTATATTAGCCAAGAAAATAAAAATTTACGATGGCTAACTCTACACATAAATCTGATATCGAAATAGCACAAGCTGCAGATATCAAACATATAAACACGATTGCTGACAAACTTGGCATTTCTCATGACGACTTGGAACTGTATGGCAAGTACAAAGCTAAACTCCCGTTGTCGCTTTTAGATCCTGATAAAATCCAGAAATCTAAACTAATATTAGTAACTGCAATGACGCCTACTCCTGCTGGGGAAGGGAAAACCACAACTTCGATCGGACTAACCGAGGGGTTGAATAAAATAGGAAAACAAACATGTGTTGTGTTGAGAGAACCATCACTAGGACCAGTTTTTGGAATAAAAGGTGGTGCCGCGGGAGGCGGATACGCTCAAGTTATACCTATGGAAGACATCAATTTGCACTTCACAGGTGACTTTTCAGCTATAGAAAAAGCCAACAATCTATTATCAGCATTGATTGATAACAACTTGCAAAGTAGAACTAGGACACTAAATTTAGATCCCAGGACGATCGTATGGAAAAGAGTTATGGACATGAATGACAGAGCACTCCGTAACATCACAATAGGGCTAGGAGGAACTGCAAATGGAATGCCAAGACAGGACGGATTCAATATCACTCCTGCTTCAGAGGTAATGGCAATATTATGTATGAGTGAAAGTTTTCAAGATTTAAAGGAACGACTTGGTAATATTTTCATAGGATATACAATGTCAAGAGAGCCGATTTTTGCAAGAGACTTGAAAGCTGAAAATGCGATGGCAATTTTGCTAAAAGACGCAATCAAGCCGAATTTGGTACAGACGTTGGAGGGTAATCCAGCGATCATCCATGGTGGACCATTTGCTAACATAGCTCAAGGCACTAATACTGTAATCGCAACCAAAATGGGCTTATCGCTAGCTGATTATGTCGTAACGGAAGCTGGATTTGGTGCGGATCTAGGAGCTGAGAAATTCTTAGACATAAAATGTGTATCAGCAGGTCTTAGCCCTGAAGCGATTGTTGTTGTTAGCACAATTCGTGCATTAAGACATCATGGAGGAGCAAAAAAGGAAGAATACAATGATCCGTCCTTGGACAGAGTAAAAATCGGTTGGGTGAACTTAGAAAGACACATAAATAACTGTAAGAAATTTGGAATTACTCCAGTTGTTGCAATTAATGCTTTTCCATCCGATACAAAAGAGGAAGTAGAATTCATAAAAGCATCTTGTGCCGCGATAGGAGTGCAAGCCCAGGTAGCAAAAGGTTGGGCTGATGGTGGCAGTGGGATGAAACTTTTGGCGGAAGCCGTAGTAGAATCGGTAGAAAAAGGAGAAAATAAATTTAAGGCACTTTACGAATGGAAAATGCCGATAGCTGAGAAAATCGAGAAAATTGCCTTTGAAATTTATGGTGCATCATCGGTAATCTATAGTAAAACAGCAAAACGAGACTTGCGAAGGATTGACAAACTTGGCTTGGGGCATTTACCTATTTGTATGGCAAAAACTCAAAAGAGTTTTTCTGATAATCCTAGCCTACTAGGTGCACCTTCCAATTTTGAAGTAACCATTAGAGAATTCGAATATGCAGTAGGTGCAGGATTCATCATTCCAATTTTGGGAGACATGATGAGGATGCCAGGATTACCAGCGGTCCCAGCTAGTGAAAAAATGTTTATTGACAACTACGGAACAATTTCAGGCCTGAGTTAATTATACATAGGAATCAAAATGCAAGACAAATGATAATTAAGACTCCAGCTGAGCTAGAGGCAATGAAAGCGGCATCCCATGTTGTTGCTGTTGTTCTTTCTAAAATGAAAGATTACGCAAAGATAGGAATGACCACAAAAGAACTTGATGAATATGGAGGTAAGCTTTTGATTGAAATGGGTGCTAAGTCGGCGCCATATGTTGAATACAAATTCCCAGGTTATACTTGTATCTCAACTAATAATGAGGCTTGTCATGGTGTCCCTTCATCAAAAGTCTTGCAGAATGGAGATCTTGTAAACATAGACGTTTCAGCTAATCTCAAGGGATATTACGGAGACAACGGTTGTTCTTTCATACTGGGAGAGGATATTCAAAACCTAAGTCCGCTGGTGAATGCTTCGCATGAAATCTTACTAAAGGCCATTGCTCACATTAAGCCTGGTGTGAGGATTAACGAAATCGGCGGAATGATTAATCAAGAAGCCAAAAAACGTGGATTCAAGGTGATTCGTAATATTTGTGGGCACGGGATAGGCACTAAACTCCACGAAGAACCTGCGGAAATCGCTTGTTGGAAAGACAGGATGAATCGAAATCGATTTAAGAAAGATTCAGTGATTGCACTTGAAACATTCATCAGTACCAATGCAAAATTTGTCTATGAACAAGAGGATGGCTGGACACTTTCTACTAAGGATGGGAGTTTTGTTGCACAGCATGAGCACACTATGATCATCAGGGAGGACAAACCGGAAATACTCACGTGGGAAAACGGTATTTAGCCACTATAAACAAGTCCTTTTGTGTCACTAATAGGAATATCACCTAAGTAATCTCCCGGAATTGGGTTGTAATCAAGAATTTGAGTTGCTACAATTTCACTTGTAAAAAAAGCTTCATTCACAGCACTTCGCATATCGAAGAATACTTGCGAAGGGCTTGCATCGCCTTTTGTAGGATCATCTATCATAGCTTGCAAGACCTCCCCTCTCTTTACATTATCGAGAGAAACGAAATCCTTGTCAAACAGACTCATCGCAGTGCTATCGAACAATAGCAAGCCTTTTTTGAATGCTGTCTGTTCCTCAGGCTCTAGAAATCGCTTAGCGTAGGTATCAAGATACCTAGCAACCATTGCATCTTTGGCACCCGGAGTATCTGTTTTTGGTAAAATAGTCTCAGCTATTTCCGAAAGTAATCCTCCTTCTTTTAAAGTAAGAAACTCAGGTTCCCATACCGTGCTAGGATCAACCTTACATGATGCCAACTGGGAAGTCATAACTCCCATACTTACAGCCCCTAAGAAAAGGCTAGTATTTCGTATTGCCTCTCTTCTATTCATCATAATTCTCCTTTTTTAAGTTGTTCTACAGCATAATTAGCAGCTCGCGCTGTGAATGCCATGTAAGTAAGAGATGGATTTTGACAACCTGAAGAAGTCATCATCGCACCGTCAGTTATAAATACATTCTTTACAGCGTGAATCTGGTTCCACTTATTGAGTACTGATGTTTTGGGATCATTACCCATTCTTGCAGTTCCCATTTCATGAATCCCTAATCCTGGGCTACCATTTCTGTCATATTCTTTTACATTCTTAAACCCACTCGCTTCAAGCATTTCAGCTGCTGAGGCTGTCATGTCCTTCCTCATTGCGTATTCATTCTCTTTCCATTCGACATCTAGCGTTAAGGTCGGTTGACCAAATTTATCAAGCAGGTCTTCATTCAGCGTCATTCTATTATCTTCATATGGCAGGCACTCTCCAAAAGCCAAAAGTCCCATTCTCCAGCCACCAGGTTTACTAGCTGCATCTTTATATGCGGCACCAAATTGGGCTTCTGCAACATGATGTCCCCATCCATTTCTTGAAGCTCCACCTTGATATCCATACCCTCTGATAAAATCTTTCATCTTAGATTTATCGTCAATATTTCTAAATCTTGGAATGTAAATTCCGTTTGGTCTCTTGCCCTTGTAATATCGATCTTCATATCCATCGATATCACCATTGGCGCCAAGAGTAAAATGATGATCCATTACATTTCGTCCCACCTGATCTGAATCGTTTCCTAACCCGTTAGGAAAGCGCTCGCTCTTGGATTGTAGTAGAATTTGTGCCGAGGCAAGAGCAGAAGCATTCAAGAACACTATTTTAGAAAAATATTCATGCGTCTTCCCTGTCTCTGCATCCAAGACTCTCACTCCCGTAGCTCGTTGTGTCTTATCATCATATATAATCTCTTGTACGATCGAATGCGGTCTCAATGTCATATTTCCCGTCGCTTGTGCAGCAGGTAAAGTACTTGCCTGAGTAGAAAAATATGCGCCATACGGACAACCTCTCATACATCTGTTTCGAAACTGACATTTTCCTCTTCCATTATGTGCTTTGGTAAGATGTGCAGCTCTTCCTATCGTCATCAAACGTCCGTCAAATTTTTCTGCAATCTTTGCTTTCAAATGTTTTTCTACAACATTCATTTCCATAGGTGGCAAAAATATTCCGTCTGGCAATTGAGAAAGTCCTTCGTTCTGACCACTTACACCAATAAATCGCTCAACATGATCATACCAAGGTTTAATATCAGCATATCTCACCGGCCAATCCACACCAATTCCTTCCTTAGCATTCGCGGCAAAATCCATCTCACTTAGACGGTAAGATTGCCTACCCCACATTAGCGATCTCCCACCAACGTGGTATCCGCGTATCCAGTCGAATGGTTTTTTCTCTGTGTATGGATGTTCAGTATCTTTTTGCCAGAACTGAGAATGAGAAGGCTGCATCGTGTAACCTGTTCTTCTTTGTACATAATAATCCGCTAATTCCTCTTCTGTAAATTCATTCCTATTAGGAAATTCCCAGGCATCCATGTTTGCCGTCGTATAATCAGTTACATGATTAACCATTCGTCCGCGATCAAGCATCAGTACCTTCAGCCCTTTTTCCGTCAATTCCTTTGTAGCCCATCCTCCACTTATTCCAGAACCTACGACTATTGCATCATATGTAACATCTTCCTTATTGTCCGTATTAAAATACATTTCTTACTCTTCTTTTGTGATGGGCTTCCGCCCAAAAACTTTATAGGCCAAATTATACATATTTTCGAATATAACAAGGCAATAACAAAGATATACAAGCGATTTAACCTCCTTTTCTACATTTACCCCCTATTTAAGTGCTAATTCAACCATTAAGACATGCAAACACCTGATTGAACCTTCGAAATAATAATCAGCAAAATACTACCGACAAAAGAAAGGGAAATCCTAAATCAATAACAGAACCATAACTCACTTTCTGTTTCTTCTCCTAAAAAAAACAACAAAATATTAAGGTTCAAAGTACGCTTTCAAGAACTTGCCGATGTAAACTATTTGACAAAATTTAAGATTCGTACATATTTAAGACATGTCAATTATGGGCCACGTTAATTTTTGGTGTCATTGAATTAACATACGTTAATACTGACATACAACGAGTTAGGATCCAACACTTTTATTCGATCTTTTAACGAGACAGCATTTCTAAGTCAAACATAGGTCTATTCCTTGATGACTATTTGAGACAGAGTTATGGCTATGGCCAAAAGAATTTATTCGCAGAACACGAATAATCCACCCTTTTGCCACACGTAACATCTGCAGGTACAACTAAACAACTGTCAAATAATTATAGATGAAATTCAACAATTCTCTTTTCTCCTTACTCCTTATTCTTTTACCATTTTTTGGCGTAAGCCAAATCAAAAATGGACTAAATGCTCAATTTAAGGAACACAAAATAATAACTCTCAACACTAAGGCACTGGTGAGCAACATGAAATCAAATGATGCCTACCCATATGTATTAAAACTAGAAAAGTACGAGATTACTCTTACTCCCACTGATTTAATAGCTCATGACTATGCTACTTTCAACTCTGAAGGCTATGCAGTTGCAAAGTCAGAAATGAAAACAATTCCCTACAGAGGTTATACTGCGAAAGGCGGAAAAGTGAGTTTAACAATAGGCGATGACTTTCTTTATGGATTTATACAAGATGGTGAAAATACTTATTTTATAGAGCCAGCTCATTATTATGATCACGATACGAAATCGGGTGAATTTGTAATGTATGAAAAACAAGATGTAAAAGATACAGCACCCAAAACTTGTGGCACAGATGAAATTGAAGAGCAGTATGAAAAGATGAAATTTAAGAAAGGCGGCACAACGAAAATGATAGG
>CALBVQ010000006.1 GCA_937969485.1 uncultured Saprospiraceae bacterium
CGGTGAGCATCAAAAGAGCTGGACGTTCCCATTATCGAAGCAGTTTCAGCTCGTAATAGATATCTTAATGCATATTTCGGGTTAAATCAAGTACAAGGCAGAAAACGCAAGGATAGCCTTAGCTATCATGAGTATTTCTAACGTAGTAATTGCTTCTATAAACTTGAAAATATGCGAAATTCTAAACAGAATTGGTATAAAACCAGCTATCCGCTCAACATGACCTTTTACGAATCCAATAAAAGAACGAGCTTCAATAACCCGTCAACCTTTTTTATCTCCGGTGACGAAACTTATTTTATAGAAGATTGTGGTGGTTGATTCTCTGATCTTACTTACAACTTATTGGGAGTAATTGCTGTAAAAATCACTTATACAGAATAATTAGAAGAAAACATGAAAAAAGAGCAACACCAAATTTTAGCGTTACTCTTTCTGACTTATTATTTTAAACCCGAATTATGCATTAGGTTTTCGTAATGAGAACTTAAACCCAAATTATGCCTTAGAAAATTTATTACCTCTTGAACTACCTGGGAAATATAGCCCTTCGCTATTTTTTACTCCATCACCAAAGCAATGCTATGCATATTTCGGGTTCAATTAATTCTTTTTTACTTCTTGATCATTTTCTTGGTGACAGCTTTAGTTTCTGTTGTAATATTAACGTAATATGCCCCTGAAAAAAGGTGTTCGATATGTAGCTGTGCATTCCCGTAGACTCTTTCAGAATGCACAAGAGTTCCTTCGATGGAATAAATATCTACATTTGCAGACTGTTCAACCTCGATGTTTAAAATATTATCCACAGGATTAGGAAAAATATTAGCATTAAGAAGTTCTTGTTCTTTCGTGTTTAGAAAAAACACATTCATATCATCTATAGCAAAATATGCTGGCGTATTCATACCGAATGCTCCATTATCCGAAGAAGATAAACTTATGATAATCTCAGATACTCCACTTGTTATTTCGATATAAGTCCAGTCTTCTACAATATAGTCTAAATTATTGTCCTCAAATCGATAATCAGCCAGATAAAAATTAATAGAATCCCCTGTAGGAATACCTTCATTAGCATATTTAATAGTCATAAGAAAAAAGTCAGGATCGTCTCCAGTCTCTCCACCAAACTTTTTCGCAAAAGTATCTCCATCCCTCATACTCAATGCTGCATATGTAGTGTTGTTAACATAAAACCCGCCTATAGTTCCTCCTGGTGTCTTAATATAAGTCTCACCGAAACCAGCAAACCCTACAGCATAAGTCAATGATTCATTTGCTCCACTCCCTGAGATAACACTATATTGATTAGTAAATCCAGCTGTTTCAGTATCAGTCATGGTAGAAATTGCAAAATCAGAAAATGACATGTACGTTGCATTATATGAGTTAGGTAAAAACACCTCATCTCCTTCATCTTCATTAAAAGTAAATCCAGGACCCTCAGCATTATTAACGAAGGTATCAACAGGTAAATTGAGCCCTTCGAATGAAGTTGCTTGACTGTGTGCTAGTCCGACTAAGCAACATAAAAGTAATGTGTAAAATGTCTTCATAAATTAATTTAATTTGTATGTAATATTTAATAAAAAATTCCTACCTGCCATGGGTCGAAATTCTATAATTCTATATGATTCATTCCAAATGTTATTCACTTGAAACTGAATATTAATTCTATGATTTTCAATTAAGTGCTTATAGGTTAAATGAAGATCTCCAGTTATATAAGGCTCTAATTCAGCATTTATTCCATTAGAAGAACTAAAATATCTTGTAATAAATCTTCCTTCAAATTTTCCACGTACCAACGAAAAATTATTATTCAATTGATGAACTGGTGTATATAATAGTTGATCCCCTATTTCTTTCCGAGGAAACTCTTGCGCCTCTTGAAAGGTTGATAAATTCAAATTGTAATTAAACGAATTACTCAATTCTAACTGATTGTTTAATCTCACCTTTGAAGAAAATGAGTATTCAACTCCCCTACTCCAAACTTTATTAATATTCCTAGGGCTAAAAAATGAACTGCCAGAAATTAACGTCCATATGATCCAGTTATCAACAGATCTAGTATAACCCGTCAGGCTTGTCACTAAATTAAATTTACCTTTCTTGTAACTAAACTCAGTATGAATTTCTCCACCCCATCCGTCTTCAGCCAATAAGTCACTATTTCCGCCAGGGGCCCAAAACAAATCATTTAGTGTAGGATTTCTATATACCCTATTAAGCTTTAAGGCTGTTTGAATCAAACCTCCCTTTTTGGAAATACTTATTTCAGGAATAAAAGGCACTAAAGATGAATTAATAAATTCTTGACGTAATCGAATATCGAAATCTAGATATTTATTTCTGTGTGAAAAATTTGTGAAAGCTGCAATTCTATGTTGGGTTTCTTTCTGAGCGTAATTTCTACTCTGTCCTGTTAAATAACTTTCATCAAGACCAATTGTATAAGAAAAATTAGTTCGAATAACTTTATAAGTAACTCTATTCGATAAGGTATGATTAATGTTTTCATTTATTAATTCTGTTTGAAAGAATTGATTGTTATTTATAAAATATCCTGCATTCCATTCAAAGAATCCACCATAAATATTTCTATTTAAATTTAAATTAAACCGATCATTAAAATCTTTTGTAGAATCATTTCCACTAGATTGACGAGTTGTATAAGGTATGTTTCTATTTGCTGAAGTATGCCAATAATTAAAACTTAAATCATTCTTCCCTATTGAAATCGCAGAATTATACATCGCATTAAATTGCGATCCACTTCCATTTTCAAGTGTATATACATCGCCATTAGATAATGTATACGGATAGTCATTTTGTATAGATTGGTATTGAACTTTAATACTCGAAACCAGCTTATTCCCGAAGCCCACTTGAGCCGAATTATTATAATTCCCAAAACTTCCCATAGAACTTGAAAGGCGTATTGATTTATTCGCTTCATTAGTCATATACAATCCACCTCCTATATTCCCACTACCATATGTTGTAGACTCGCTTCCATAAACAAGTGCAGATTTTTCCATAAAACTGGAAGGAATAATAGAAAGGTCTAGTAAGCCAAGCATTGAATTATTGATTGACAAATTGTTCCAGTAGATACCTGTTTGAGAAGAGCTACTTCCGCGAATACTTAAGGTTGCTAGACTTAATCCTCCATAATTTTTCACATAAACAGCTTCAGATTGCTGAATCGATTGCGCTAGATTATTAATCGGAGCATTGTCTTTAAGGAGAACTTTATGAGAAGAGCTGAACGTACTGGACTGTATATAGACAGTATCTATGTACAGCGAATCACTTTGGGCGTAAGCCCCCAAGAAGAATAGCCACAAGACTATGCAAATCATATACTTTTTCATTGTCTTCCCTTTTCACACCGAAAGTGGACATCGCTCGTCAGGAGCACACAAAGCAGGTCTTCTGGCTTGTTTCTTTCATAATCCCTTCCCGCTAATGCAGTGGTAATGATCATAAATTTCGCGAAACTTACAGCTACGGGGATAGCTCCGGACTTTAACCGGATTCCGATTCAATTTGTGAAATTGAATGTGTACTTTTATGCACAACAAAGGTAGCAAAATGAACCATACAATTTCTCTTATAGGCATTATTACACTCTTTCTTTTGTGGAGCGCTGTGGGCTTATCTATCTATAAAAGTCAGAATAAGGAGGAGAAGATTGGCGGACCTATAAGTATTCCGAAGAGCATTTGGCTAACATATGCACTTTACATTTATAGTGTATTGCCTGTTGGTTTTCTTGTTTTCTATTTTCCTGAACAGCCATGGAGAAATTTACTATTTATCATAATAGGCATTTTTGGTTTCCGTTTCGTTATCCAATATTACATGATGTATGTGTCGAAAAATTGGAGAACTAAACACGGTGTTGCTTTTAATGTTTCTACTGCTTGTTTACTGATTTTTTACTTAGTGTACGTTTCTTTTGTAAGTGATTTTTCTTTTGGGTTAAACCCAAAAGCGGCAACTGCTTGGTTTTATTTCGTTTATGGTTGCATAATGGCTACGACTTTGCTTACTGATAGTTTTTACGCTGTAGAGTTCAATAAATTAGTAGGCGAGCGGACGATGGGAGACAAGGCTATATGGTTTGCATCCAACGAACCAAAATTCGATAGAATCAATACAATTACAAGAAGAAATAATTTTCTTTTTATCTTAGCCCTTGTTCTTATTTCGTGCCTATACATTAGCAACTATGATCAGTTTTAACCCCAATAAATGGAAGGGTTCATATGCCCTTCCTTCTGCTAAAGATGTACGATGGCGTGCATTCGGATTGTTATTTTTCTACCTTTTGCTTGGTATCTTCTTCTTGGGTTTTGACAGGAAGCCGGTCCAGATATTCGTGCTGATTGCAGCCGGTGCTGCATTTGACGTGATCCTGAACGGGATATTCAAGCAACGAAAGGTTTTTCCATTGTCAGCAATGATTTCTTGCTGTTCTCTTGCTATAATCTTGAACTGGAGCTATGCATTTCATAACCTGTGGATTCCCGTTTTCATCTGCATCATTTCGAAGTATCTTATAACATTGAACGGGAAGCATTATTTCAATCCGTCTTTGTTTGCAATTGTGATCTGCATCCTATTTACAGATGATTTAATTACGCTAGCTCCCAGTTATCAGTGGTATGGTAGTGCCGCTACGGCTTCCATGATGATATGGTTTATTATAACAGGTGCGCTCGTATTGTTTGTTTTTAAGATTAATAGAAATTGGCTAATTGGTAGTTTCTTACTAGTGTTTACACTGCAATCTATATATCGGGCACAGATCATGGAACATATTATTCCATGGGAAACACTATGGATGAGTTCATTGTCCTCGCCAGCTTTCTATCTATTCACCTTCTATATGATTACCGACCCAGGAACCAGCCCCAAAGGCAAATGGGCGCAGATATTTACCGGTAGTGCGATAGGAATTTTGGATCTCATTTATCATTTAAAATTAAGTTATTATACCTTCTTTTTTGCAGGTGTTACCGTTGCTGCTGTCCGTTATATTTACTTCATTTTTCTAGAGTTGAAAGCGAATGGAGTCCCTAGTATGCTGCGAAGTGGTGTTAGTTTTATTCCCCGGTATGCGATAGCCTTTTTGCTTTTTATTCCATTTATTTATGCGTTTAAAGCACCGCAATTTTTAGGAGAGGGTGCCATCCTAGATTTATTTTCCTTGACTAAAGTAGATGAATCACAATCCGGTCTTTCATATGAGAAAAGCACCATATTGGAAGAGGTGGACGAACGTGTGGCGCATGTTGCAAAGTGGGTGATCTCAGTAGGAGATGCAGCTGCCGTTGCAGATGTTGACCTCGACGGTTTTCAAGATGTGTTTTTAACTCAAACATTAAAGTCCACCGATTGGCGAGGGAAACTTCATCTAAATAAAGGTGATTTTAGATTTGAAAAAGTTGTAATAGAGCCTCTCGAAAAGTATCTTAACTCTCCAAAAGAATATGGTGTTCTAGGATTTGCTCTATTCTTGGATTACGATAACGATGGTGATAAAGACCTTTTCACGGGTTTTGGTTTTGGACAATCTAGGATCTTTGAGAATAAGATCATTCCCTCAGGTAATTTAAGTTTTGAGGAAGCTGATATTCCTGCACTGAATGGGCACACGATTTGTCTGTCAGCAAATGCATTTGATTACAATAAAGATGGAAAACTAGATTTATTACTTGGGAATACCCTACTAAGAAATCTACCTGATTATGAAGATCCTACCCCTTTGAATTTATTTGATTTGCCGCAGCCTCAGTATGAGGGAGATCGACGTATGTTTCACTTCATGCACGAGAGTTGGCACAACGCAAATAACGGCGGAAAGAATCAGTTATTCGTAAATACTGGAGATGAGATGGTGTTTACAGAAATCCCTTCTGCCGAATCTAAGCTAGTTGAAACAAGATGGACTCTATCAATAGGGACATCGGATTTCAACGATGACGGATATACCGATATATATGTTTCCAATGACTTTGGGCCAGACAATGTCTATCTAAATAGAGAAGGTAAGAGTTTTGAAAAAATCGAAGGACGCTTTTACGGGGATATAGGATTGGATACCTATAAAGGAATGAATGCTAGTGTGGGAGATCTCGATAATAACGGAAAAGAAGATGTTTATGTAAGTAATGTACATCATGCAATGCAAGCAGAGGGAAGTTTGCTATGGATGAATCAGTCGGAAGACGAAAAGCTTATAATGAAAGAGTCTGCGACAAAATTAAACGCTTTAAATACGAAAAGATTTGGCTGGGGAGCCAGCTTTGTGGACCTCAATCTAGATGGGTGGAAGGATATTGTTCAAGCTAATGGAATGGTGGGAGATAGTTGGGATAAAATTTATGATGAACGTATGGATTTTTGGTACTATCAAGCACAGATTGCGCGGACCGGTCCTGAAATTCACAGTTATGCTGATAAGTGGGCGGATATCCGAGGAATGTGTATATACGAAAATGAGAAAGATGGATTAATGCTTAATCATCAAGGGAATTATTTCAAAGACTATGGCGATATTTTAAAATTTGATCACGAAGCCAATACACGAGGAATTGTTGCAGCAGATTTTGATAATGATGGAGACGAAGACCTTTTGATTACTAACCAATTTGGTGCACCATTTTTATACAAGAACGAGGTTCAGGGTAAAAATTGGTTAGGTTTCGAAGTTGTAGGAAACGGAGAAAATACAACGAAAGATGCCGTTGGAACCCAAGTCATATTGCACTACGAAGAAGATGGTGTAGCAAAGCAGCAATACCAGGAACAAAAACTAGCCAACGGTTTCATGGCAATGGAAGACACGAGAATTATCTTTGGGCTAGGACCCAAAGTAAAAAAAATAAGTAAAGCCAAACTTCAAGTAAAATGGTTCAATGGAAATGAAGAGTGGATTGATTTACCGGAATTAAATACTTATTATTCTGTAGTTCAAAAATCAAACAATGAGCAAGGGTAATTTTAGAACGAAAATGTATACGGAGAGTGGTGACCTAGTTAATTATTGGTACGCGATAGGAGAGCTAAAAGAGTTTAAAAAAAATAAGCCTCAACAACGAGTTGTATTTGGAATTCCTATTGCTGTGTGGTTGAATGAAGATGGTAAGTATTCTGCAATTTTGGATCGGTGTAATCACAGAAATGCACCTCTTAGTGAGGGTCAGATTGTAGATAAATGTATCGTATGTCCATATCACGGATGGGTTTATGACGAGACAGGTCAATGCACTTCTATCCCTAGTGAAGGGCCTCATGTAGAACGAATCCCCAACAAGAAGGTAGAGTCATTTCCCGTCGAAGCAAAGTATGGCCTATTGTGGGTGTGGATGGGAGAAGAGAAGACTCCTTCACGGGAAATATTTCCTATGCCGGTTATGGATGAACACGGATGGCACTATTATTATATGAAGACGGAATTCACTAATAATGTGACCGACTTGGTTGAAAATTTCATGGATGTGCCACATACTGTTTTCGTGCATAAAGGTTGGTTCAGAGATAGAAAACAAGTGCGTGTAGAAGCGAAAGTTGAACGGACTAAGGACAGTGTTTTGGTAAGTTACGATCAACCAAATGATAGCATAGGGTTTTCAAGTTACATGATAAATCCTAAGAAGCTGCCCATGAAACACACCGATAATTTTTACATGCCAAATAATACACGTGTTGATTATATATTCGGAGAAAATGAAAGGGGATTTATTATTTCAAGTACATGTACTCCAAGGGGGGAATTTGACACAATGGTATATACCTTAATTTCCTATAAGTTCGGCTGGATGACACCGCTAGCAAAAGTTGGACTTAATTGGTACACGAGAAAAGTAATTAATCAAGATGTGTGGATAATGGATATTCACGGAAAGAATGTTCAGCAATTTGGTGAAACGGAATACCGGTCAACACAATGCGATGCAATGCATATTTATATTGAATCTTTAAGAGAGCACGCCGCTGAGCCAGAACATAAAAATAAACCAAAACCAATAATTAAGGACATAGAATTTTGGATATGAAAAGCGAATTGACTTATACCTTAATAACCAAGGACAAGGTACATGAATTAGATATTAATCGCATGTATTTTTTGATGGACGAAAGCTACGATCATGTCACAAGAAAGATTTTTGAAAAGGATTTATTTGCTAAAGATTACGTAGGCATAATGACGCATGAAGGAGTTATTCATGGATTCACAACCTATGCCGTTAATCCTCATAATTCAGGAACAGATACATACAATATCCTATTTAGTGGGGACACAATCATTTCACCTGATTACTGGGGTTCGCAAATTTTACTAGAGTCCTGGAGTAGAACCGTGGGTACCTTGATGTCCAAAGATCCCGATAAAAAATGGTACTGGTATTTATTGTCCAAAGGCCACCGAACATACATGTATCTCCCTCTATTTTTTGCGGACTATTACCCATCTCCTTTTGAAACAAAAGATGCCTCTTTTAAGATGATTGCTGATAAATGTTCAACATTATTTTATGGTGATCAATATATTCAAGAAGAAGGCGTGGTTAAGTTTACAGAGAATTTAGGCGCGCTTAAGAAGGAATTAATAGAGGCCACATACAAGAAGAAAAAGAGCACCTTTGCCTCTTTTTTTCTAGAAAAGAATCCAGGGTTTTATAAAGGAGATGAACTTGTGTGTGTGTCTGAAATTAGTCGAGAAAACATGATTCGTAATGCAAGAAAGTGCGTAATAGAAGGTATTGAAAATCCGCTTATTTAATGCTTAGTAAAACATTAAATGCATTGTGGCTTCTGTCTCTTAAAAGAGATGCTAGGGCTTTCGCCCAAAATTTAAGTCGCTCTGAAAACATTCAGAATAAAATACTTTTATCATACATTCGAGAAAATGAGAAAACAGCATATGGCTTGAAGTATGACTTCGCTTCTATTACTAATTATCCTGATTATAAAAACAAAGTCCCCATAATAAATGACTACTCCCAAATAGCAGACTATGTAGATTCTATTGCCGACGGAAATAGTAATATTTTATTTAAAGGAGACATAATCTTCTTTGAAGAAACCTCTGGAAGTACGAGTGGCTCAAAATTGATTCCATACACACCGCAATTAAAGAATGAGTTTAATCGAGCATTTGCCCCTTGGATTCACACGATGAATAAAAGGTATCCTAGTGTATTTGATGGAAAAGCTTACTGGAGTTTGTCGCCGCCATTAAAAAAAAGAGGTGTTAGTTCAGCTGGAATTAAAATAGGAATTGAAGATGATACGGAATATCTAAATGGCATCATCCGCTATCTATATAAATTTGTTAACGCTGTTGATATTTCAAAAATGACTTACCACGATGGGGAGAATTTTTTTATTGAAACCTGGAAGCAACTATTAAAAGAGCGTGATAATTTAAGTTTGATTTCCATTTGGTCTCCTAGTTTTCTTTTACAATTATATAGTATACTTCAGCGTAATTATCAGACATTGAAAACTAAAGATTTGCCAAGTAATTTCAATGATTTAGATTTATCAATCATATTTCCTAAGTGCAAAGTAATTAGTTGTTGGACTGAATCTAGTGCCAGCTTGTTCATGGAAGAAATTAGTAGGATCGCTGGAGGAATTCCTATCGACCCTAAGGGATTGTTGATGACAGAAGGCGTAATTACAACACCATTTAAAAAAGGTAATTTCCTGGCTTACCGATCGCACTTTTATGAATTTGAAGATCAATCGAAAAATTATTTTCTAAGCCATGAGTTAGAAATTGGTAAGCGTTATACTGTTATAATTACAACTGGAGGAGGCTTATATCGGTATAATACACAAGACATTGTTGAAGTTAGTGCGATTGTAGAAACCGTACCTGTTTTTAATTTTATTGGTAGGGGGAATAGGACGAGTGATATGGTAGGAGAGAAACTAACTGAGCAACAAGTATTTAATATCGCAATGGAGCTTAAGGAGGCAGATCTCATTTCCTTTTTGTATGCTTTTCCTATTCATGCTGGAAATTGTGCGTATTATAAATTTGCTATTTGTTGTGAAGATGAGAGCAAAGAGAAAGTAAAGAATATGGTTCGAGAGCGATTAGTAAAAAATCCATATTATCGACAAGCTATAAATATAGGGCAATTGGATAAAGAGGTATTCGAATTTAAAGGGTTTGATTATAGGGATGAGTTGTTAACGAACTATGCGGAGAAAAAGGGAATGAAAGTAGGGGATGTAAAGATGGGAGTAATGATAATGTAGATTTTTCTATTCTATATTATTTATGTCAGGGTTCGGGGTTTTTGGAAAGGATAATTTTTTGACAAACCCGAATTATGCATTTTGTTTTCGTCAGGAGCGCTTAATTCATAAATTTTACGCCTTGAACTTTATGCGACATATAGCGCGTCGTTAATTTTCATTCAATCACTAGAGTGATGCTATGCCTCATTACAAAGTTCAAACGCATAAATTGGTGTAACGTGCAAAGAAAATACGAGCTCAACAATTCTAATGAAGTGGGCGTGGTCACATAATGGAGACAATTTGAGTCCGCAATATATGTGCAGATGCATATTTCGGGTTAAATTAGTAGAATAGGCAAAAGCAGGATGTCGAAAAACCCTTATTTATGCTGTTGGAATTATTAATTTTACTTTTAAAGAAAGCATTAATTACTAACGATTCCTTACTAATTCGTTTTTTATGATAACACTGGAGAGATATTCTGAGGAATACGATGAGGCATTGCGTGAACTCAGTAAATTATCACAAAAAGGAGACATTACCTTTTCGATATTTAGGGAACCTCGGTTTTATTCTGGCGCACAAATCCAAACCCAAGAAGTTCTGCTTTATTTAATTCTCAAAGAAGGTGAACTCATAGGCGTTTTCAATATGGGATCCAAGTTACTAACGTATAAAGGGAAACGCGAAAAGGTCCGTTATTTATGTGATGTAAAAGTAAAGCCAGAGTATCAAAATGGATCTTCGCTTTTTAAAGTAGTGGCTAAAACATATGAAATAATGGAGAAGGACACTGTCCCTACCCAACTCATCATGTTTGCGGAGAATCATAGGATATTGAAGTTAGTAAAAGGTAGAAAAAAGAAGCGTAGAGACCTTAAGATATTTCATGGACATGAAGTAGGGAAGGTGAAAACAACTCTTATCGACCGCAAGAATAGGGTCAAGACAAGTAATAGCCTTGAGCTTTCGAAAGCACGGATAGAGGATGTTCAACAACTTCAGGAATTCATCGATCAGGAGTCCTTGGAAATAGATTTTTTCCCATATTATGATTTGAGCAAGTTGGGAACTCCTTATTACAGAGATTTGAAGATTGAGGATTTTTATATTGCAAGATCAAAGGGTAAAATTGTTGGTACATTTGCGATTTGGGATCTTACTAGGGTGAAGCAAACAGTGATAATGGGTTACAGCCGAAAGTACCATTTGGCCCGACCGTTTTACAATATGTGGGCAGGATTAAAGGGGACTGCAAAATTGGGAAAGGTAGGAGAAAAAATGGTGAATAAATATATAAGTTGTTTGTTGGTTGTGGATAGGAATGCAGGTATTTACCGAGACTTATTGTCTTTTGCCTTGGAGGACATGAAGAAGGAGGAGTATCATTATCTGTTGAGTACTTTGGATATTCGCGACCCTCTAGACCGGGTTCACCAGGAGATGAGATATAGGCGAGAGATTTGGGGAGAGTTTCATTTAGGAGACATGGAGCCAGAAGATGGAGAATATGTAAGCGGCGCCTATTTTTATTTGGAGGCGGCGCGGATTTGAAAAAAAGGGTTAAAGAACCAACGCATTTTTGCAAATAAACGTTTAAGAGGTAAATAGACAATTATGAAAAAATATATTTTACTTTCTTTAGCTAGCTTCTTGTTGCTAGCATCGTGTTCTTCAGATATGAGAGGGGACGAAAAAACGGCAACTGCAGATGGCGCCTTTTCAAGTTCTGCCGAATCAGGATCAGGCTCAGGTAGTGACGCGGGGTTAATTACAGCTGGAGAATGGAATGATCTAGAGAACTGGGATTTTTGGACCAATTTGATGTTGAATGATACATTTTCTGAAAAAAAGGAATATTGGGGAGTTAATCCAGATAAAAGGATTGCTGTTTCAGTAGTTAATGCCGGAGAACCAGTAAGTGGTGCGAAGGTTGAATTGTTTGAGAATGGAGCATCCGTTGCTACTACAATTACAGATAACTTAGGAAGAGCAGAGTTGTTTGTTGACTTGTTTGAATCTGCCGGAGCATTAATAAGTGACTATAGTATTTTGGTAGAAGGGACAGTTTTAGGAGAATCCTTGGTGTATGCAGAGGAGGGAGTGAATGAGGTAGAGTATAATAATTTGACTTCCGTCAAAAGTTTAGTTCAGTTGTCTTTTATAGTTGACGCGACAGGTTCAATGGGAGATGAGTTGGAGTTTTTGAAAAGCGACCTTCGTGACGTTATATCTAGATCTGAGAATGGATTAGGAGAATACTTATTTGAGAGTTCATCTGTTTTTTATAGAGACGAGGGGGATGATTACGTGACTAAAAAATCTGAATTCACATCTACCACGAATACAACAATCAACTTCATTAAAGATCAGAGCGCAAATGGAGGAGGAGACTTTCCAGAGGCGGTTCATTCTGCATTGAAAACATGTTTGAACTTAGATTGGGATGAAAATGCACACACGAAAATTGCTTTTCTTTTGCTAGATGCGCCACCACATTACGAAGTAGATGTTTTGCGAGATGTAAGAAGTTACATAGAATTAGCAGCTACAAGAGGGATTAAAATAATACCTATTTCAGCGAGTGGAGTTGATAAAGAAACAGAATTTCTAATGAGATTTATGAGTATAGTGACAAATGGCACCTATGTATTTATTACTAATGACAGTGGAATAGGAAATACTCACATAACGGCAAGTGTTGGAGATTATGAAGTAGAGTATTTGAATGATCTCATGGTAAGGGTGATCAAGAAGTATATAGAGTAGCAGACTAAATCCTAAAGAAAAAGCTAATTTAGATTGCTAGCGTTATATGACACGCGTTCTATAAAGAAGTAAAGTGTGACAGCGTTTAAACTAGATAACCGCCAAGGTGTATGGACAGACTTCTAACGTGCGGAGCACACTTAGAATGAATTACCAGAAATTCGGCACTATTATCCACCTGGGATGAGTATGAATAATCTAGGTCCAGCAGAAGTAGGCTCCAATCATCCTCACAATTAATTTATTTGCAATGGTAAGGAATTCGAGGAAGACTGGGATGAACGATTCAGCCTAAAATGGCTGCTGAAGTACGACAGTGCATCAAGATAGAGGCGCGCGCAAGCGGGTGGGATGTATAATTATGGCTTCAGCTTTTACGATCCAGCGATAGGTCGTTTCACAACCATAGATCCGTTAGCAGAACACTTTAATACTCAATCTTCATATGTTTATGCAGCAAATAACCCTATTCTTTTCGTAGATGTACTAGGCTTAGGAGCTTCATATAATTGGGATTCTCAAAGGTATGAAGACGATGATGGTAACGAAGTAAGTTGGAAAGATGTACAAAGCGAGTACCAAATTAGTGGAACTTCTGTTGAAGCAGTCCATTTTGTTTTTCAAAGTGAAACAAAGTCTATATATGCACATACAGTAGAAGCACTAACAGTTGGAAATCAGCCATCAATTTTACATTTGATAAAAGGAAACCCAGACTTAAGGAATAAAAATAGAGATGAAGCTCTTGAAGGACATGATAGAGGAGATCCTTCTCCTGACGAATATCCTTATGCTTGTACTTATGAAGGAGGTTGTGGGGCTTCTGTAATGTATGTACCACTTAGAGAACAGAGAACTCAAGGTGGTAGGCTTTCAATCTTATCAAGTAAACTTAAAGATGGTGATGCTTTTTTAGTGGTTCCAATTCCTAAAGATGGTGAACTAGAAAGAGTAATGAAAGCACTTGAAAAAGCAAACTTAGGCCTTAA
>CALBVQ010000007.1 GCA_937969485.1 uncultured Saprospiraceae bacterium
CCACCATACATATAGCCATCAATTGCACCTATCACGAAACCATCACTCGCTGAACATATTGTATCATTTACTGCCAATGAAAAATCAATCGCGTACCGAGAACCAACTGTATGATGCGTCGGTCTACTATTATTTCCCTGCACGATCCGGTAGCCCTTGCCCTCTAAAAACGGATAGACTAATGGAAGATCTTTGATCGGCTCATGCACGTCACCGTATCGAACCCCGAAATCCACTTTGTGTTGATTTTCTTCTTTTACCAAAAGTACTATAATTGAGTCTGTAAGCGGAGTCAATAGTATCGACTGATACGATTTCAGCTGTGCATTTAGTACCTCATTTTCCGAGGATAAGAGAAACCTCATAGGACAATGCAAAGAGTTTTCCATATATACAATCAATGAATCACCTGCATATTCTGCTGACTTATCAAGACTTACGGGATACAATTTCTCTTTGGGTAACTTGTTAGCTCCGCAAGAATAACAGACAATAAGTGTTACTGTGATAATAAGGATGTAAAGGATTTTCGTACTTCTCAACTGCATGTACATTGTATTTTGAAAAATGTGGGGCTTCCGCCCAAAAGGTATTAAGATGCAATATCTTTCTTCGAATAGACTTTATAGGAAATTACCAATAACACTGCGCAAATTATAAGTACCGTGAATGCTGCAAAATATTGCAACGGAGCGCCTGGATTGCTAATCGAAAGATCGAAATAGTTGAACGGAGAAAGGTAAGAAAGCCATTCGGTTGCCTCCGTAGATTTTCCCAATGCGTTGAGAATATATGTCCCGAAGGTTATTCCTACCACCAGGCCCATGAGGTTCTTTTTCGGTGAAATAACCATCGACAGAAAAACACCAATTGAGGTAAATAAGAGCATCAAAAAGAAACCACCGAATTGAAGCCTACTAAATAGATTCCAGTCAATATCATTCGTTTTGAAAAGATGAATAAAAATAATAGCGATGATGGTTTGAACAGCAAATACTGCAACACTCAATGTAAGAAGGCTAGCGATCTTAGACGTATACACAGCTAGTCTTGAAACTGGCCTAGTCAGCAAAAACTCAGCGGTTCGGTCCCGTTCTTCTTTCGAAAGTATGACAGTGGCTGTTGAAGTTGTAAAAATACTAACTAGAACTATGATATAAACTCCATAGTACGTACTGTAAAACCCAAGGATACTGCTCCATGTTTGAGCATCCATACCCATTGCCTTAGCTAATTCAGCTGGAATTTTGTCTAGCATCATTGCCAGACTTTCACCCATCTCAGCCATATAGGGAAAAATGGCAAGCACCATAATTGTAAAACCAATTACTATGCTCATCCAAATCAATAAATTCTTGTTATTTCGCTTCAGCTCTTTTCTATATAAATTGAAGTTCATAGGTCTATCTTTCGTAATAATTCATGAAAATGGATTCCAAGTCTGGTTCTTCGAGAACTGCGTCATGTAACTCATGAGAAGCTAGCCACGAAAGCAATGTATTTACTTTCCCTACGTACTCAAAGCTTAATTTATTTCCATTTGACTTCTCGTGTTGAGCACCTGCCGGCAAATTATAGTTGGTCTCCCTAGCAAAGACAACTCGCACTTTTTTCATCTGCTTTTCAAGTAAAGTCTGGATATTTTCGACAGCCACAATCTCACCATTTCTGATGACAGCGGCTCGAGAACACATGCGCTGAATCTCAGAGAGAATATGCGAACTAAAAAAGATAGTTACTCCTTTCTTGTTCTCTTTTTCTAACATATCGAAAAAACGATTTTGCATAAGTGGATCAAGTCCAGAGGTCGGCTCATCGAGAATGAGGACCGAGGGTTCGTGCAATACAGATTGTATGATGGCACACTTCTTTTTATTCCCAAAAGAAAGATCGGCAATTTTCTTTTTGAGATCAAGATCGTAATAGTCTGCTAATTCATCAATCAGAGACAAGTTTACATTCTCATAAAATCCAGCCGAATATTCGAGTAACTCTCTGGAATTCATCTCGTTGTAGTAATGGACTTCTGACGGTAGATAGCCAATTTGTTGGCGGAGCTGATCGCCTTGTGTAAGTGCATCGAGCCCTAGAATTTCTGCCGACCCACCGTTGGCCTGAAGTAGCCCTAGGATAGTTCGAATTGCCGTGGACTTCCCAGCACCATTGGGACCAATAAAGCCAAATATTTCTCCTGTCTTTACTTCGAACGACACGTTCTTAATACCGATATCTTTACCGTAATTCTTGCTTAAATCGTGCACTACGATTGCATTCGAACCGTCAATATTTTCTGTTTTCATATAAACTTATTTAGGTTGTTGGCCCGTTGATTTCACCGGCATTATTCCATAAAAGAATTGGCTCATCAGTTGATCTGATGCCTCTCGAAAATCCTCGAATAGCGCTAAAAACCGCTCATCCTTCATCTTCTGTTCCATGTCATTTATCGTGTATAATATGAGTGGCAACTTAATGTCGGACCGTATTTCACCATTCCTTTGCGCCTTTTCAAGGTCTTCCATAAAAATAGTTTTCGAGTGCATTCCTAGTTTTGCGATCAACTGTGTAAGAGGTGAATTTTTTAGCTTGTAGATATCCTTGATTAGTTCTTCACTGAATGCCTTATTGCTCTTCCTTTTCGAAAGAATAAGTTCTTGAATTTTCTTAATAAAATCGATTGGCCGAGACATAATCTCTTTGTATTCAGCAAGGTTTTTATCAGCAATGGACTGAATTACCTCCGCTGCCACTTGCTCCTTGTTGGCAAAAATTCGATAGAAAGTCATTTTACTTACCTCCGCTTCCATAGAAATCTCTTTCACAGTCACCCGACTTATCCCATGCTTTAGAAACAAACGTTGCGCGCTCTCTACAATGGAGTTCCGTGTTGATCGCGTTTTGGGTGAAATAGCTGTAGAAGCAGTCTTCATATGTTACTATATTAATAAAATATTACGATAAAAGTAACAAAAATTACATACAATAACAAACTACTGGAATTGTCTTTTCTGATTATTAGCTATGAAAAGACTTGATTGATCATTGATTCCATTCTTTGTGCACTTGAACCCGAAATATGTATTAAGGTATCAACTACGAGCTCAAACTGCTTCGATAATGAGACCTTCCAGCTCTTTAGATGCTGACCGTGATGCTGACCACGCCTACGCTTCAAAAGAACTATTGAGCTCGCATTCTCTTTGCATTTTAAGC
>CALBVQ010000008.1 GCA_937969485.1 uncultured Saprospiraceae bacterium
CACTTTATTTTCAAGAATTATTAAATCAAGTACAAGGCAGAAAACGCAAGGATAGCCTTAGCTATCATGAGTATTTCTAACGAAGTAATTGCTTTTATAAACTTGAAAATATGCGAAATTCTAAAACAGAATTGGTATAAGTGCCTGTCGGAGGCTTAGGAAAAGAAAAAGAGCCAAGTAGTTAAGTACTTAGCTCTTTTTTAATCTTGTTTTTTCTTTGGGTTAAACCCAAAAAACCTACGCTTCTTCTACTGTAGGTTTCGCAGCATCGATCGCTGCCTGCTGCTTCTTGTTAAACTCTTCTACTACTTCACGGAATTCGTCCAAAGAAACTTCCTTTTCATCCTTAGTTACATTCTCCAAAACCGTTTGAAGTAACTTTTCAGTTGAAGCCTCAGCATATGCCTCTCTGAATTGCTGATTGTCTGACATCAAGTTATTTACTAACTCATCGATATTAAAATTCGGAACTTGTCCTCCGAAGTAACCCATTACTTTAGCTCGGATCTTATTCTTTACATCTTCAGGTCCTATTTCAAACGGATACTTTTCTTTTACAGCATCTTTGATCATGTCCCACTTCATTCCTTTCTTTTCGTTAGGAATCATTTCATCTACTTGCTCCTCAGTATATGTATCATACATTTTCATGATCCACTTCTTCATGTACTCATCAGAAATCTCCAATGAATTTTCTTCATTCAATTTTTCCATCAAGAAGCTGTGTGACAATGCAGTTGACTGACCTTCATAAAAACCATCGAAAGACTCAACGATTTTTTCCTTAGCCCCTTCAACATCTTTTACTTCACCTTCACCGAATTCTTTATCAAAGAACTCCTGATTCATTTCAGCCAATTCAATTCTGTGAATCTTTTCAACTTTACCAATGAATTTTTTTCCTATCTTCTTCTCCTCTTCCTCATCAAGGTTCAACAGATATTTTTTGACGTAAGTCTCGTTAGCATTCTGCTCTAGTTCATAGATATCAAATTCGAACTCGTATCCTACATCTTTGCCTAATAACTCCTTTGCATACTTTTCTTCAAGCTTACTAATAAGAACCTGGAATCCAGTTTCCCATCCTTTCGCTTTCTTATTTCCTTTCGTATTCAACTCATTCGCATGAATTGTTATTCTGTCATCTTCTGTTATATCCTTCTCTGCTTCAATTTCCTTTCCAGAACGCTTTCTTCTGAATTCAAGCTCTTTGTTGATTTGATCTTCATCAACTTTTATTTTGTAGAAAAGAACTTTATCCTCTTTGCTAGCACCTTTCAGTTCGAAACTTGGCTTTAGAGCCACATCAAACACGAACTTATATTCTTTCATGTTTTTGTGATCGAGATCAATGTCTGAATCCTCTTCAGAAATAAGTGGAGAAAGGATTACTTCTAGTTCATTCTCTTCAAGAAGTTTTGTGATATTATCTTGAACAGTTTCATTTACGGCGTCAGCAAAAGCTTTCGGTCCGTACATCTTTAGAAGGATACTTTTAGGTGTCTTACCTTTACGAAATCCTTTCATTGATACTTCGGACTTCATCTTACTAAGTACTTGCTCAAACTTTGGAGTATAATCTTCCTTATCCAACACCATTTCTAGTCTTGCTGTTAGATCTGTCTTGTTAATAACTGAACTTTTCATAATAAATTTTATCTGTAAAAACTTCCAAATCCGTGGAACACCGTATACCTGAGGCTTTTAATCAAACTAATAGTTTCATTAAAAGCAGTATTCATTTAAGATAATACGATTTAATACGGAAGATTAATAATTATATTTCCAAAGAGAAAATGTGTGCGGGTGGAGGGAGTCGAACCCCCACGCCTCGCGGCACTAGATCCTAAGTCTAGCATGTCTACCAATTCCATCACACCCGCATACTGAGAAAACTAGCACTCGCTAGTAATGTCGCTTATTAATTTCCGCTTTTGGAAAAGTGACGCAAAGATAATACTTTATAACTGATAGTTGGAAATTTTTTTTAGGTTTAATTTATTCAATCTTAATTCTACATTTTTATATCTTGCGATAAAACCTTTCTATGAATCCAGTTCAAGCGCATTCTCTTTTTTCAGAATTTGATATTTCTCTCTTTAAGGCTGGAAAACACTTCAAGTTATATGAAAAAATGGGCGCACACTTGATTGAGGTGGATGGCGTCACAGGCTGCTATTTTAGTGTTTGGGCTCCGGCAGCGAAACAAGTAAGTGTAATTGGTAACTGGAACCACTGGAACAATCAAGAGCATAAGCTTCATGTACGTTGGGATTCCAGCGGAATTTGGGAAGGGTTCATTCCAGGTATAGGAAGCGGTGAAGCCTACAAATATTCAATCGAATCAAATGTTGATGGGCAAGTCCGAGAAAAAGCTGATCCATATGCTCGATGGGCAGAAACTCCGCCATATACAGCTTCAATCATTTACGACTATCATCACGAATGGTTGGACAAGGATTGGATGAAGAACAGATACAAAGCGAATTCGCTAGAAGCTCCCATGACTGTTTATGAAATTCACTTTGGGTCGTGGAAGAGAAAAAATGATAGAAGTTTGACCTATGTTGAAATGGCTAAGGAACTTACGGACTACATCATCGAAATGGAATACACGCATGTAGAATTTTTGCCTTTGACAGAATTTCCGTACGATCCTAGTTGGGGATATCAAGTCTCTGGCTATTTTGCACCCACTTCTAGATTTGGGGCACCACATGAATTCAAGTATCTCGTAGACTGTTTGCATGCAGCCGGCATAGGAATAATCCTAGATTGGGTGCCAGCGCATTTCCCTGCTGATGAATTCAGTTTGGGGAAATTTGACGGAACTCATCTTTATGAACATCCAGATATTAAGAAAGGGTATCATCCGGATTGGAAGTCTTTAATTTTCAATTACGAAAGAAACGAAGTTAGGTCTTTCTTGATTTCGAGTGCTATGTTTTGGCTTGACCAATATCACATAGATGGCTTACGAGTAGACGCAGTAGCATCGATGCTTTATCTTGACTATTCAAGAGAAGAGGGTGAATGGGAACCTAATGAACACGGGGGACGAGAGAACCTTGCTGCAATTTCCTTCTTGCAAGAATTCAATGCTGCGGTATACAAAGAATTTCCCGACATTCAAACAATTGCCGAAGAATCGACAAGCTTTCCTATGGTCTCAAAGCCTGTTTTTTCAGGCGGCTTGGGATTTGGGATGAAATGGATGATGGGATGGATGCACGACACACTTGAATACTTTCAAAAAGAGACAGTTCACAGAAAACACCATCAGAATAACATTACCTTTTCGTTGGCTTATGCCTTTTCAGAGCAATTTATGCTTCCTTTATCTCACGATGAAGTAGTACATGGTAAAAACTCGATAGTATATCGGATGCCAGGAGACGAATGGCAAAAATTTGCCAACCTCCGAACAATGTATTCCCTCATGTTTACTCATCCAGGTTCAAAACTCCTCTTCATGGGAAATGACATTGGGCAAACGGCGGAATGGAACTTTCAAGGCAGTTTGGATTGGCATCTTTTAGAATATGCTCCACATAAAGGAATACAAGCCCTGATCAAGCGATTGAATCATTTATATAGAACGGAACCCGCGTTACATGAATTGAATTACACAGGTGACGGCTGGGAGTGGATCGACTATTCTGATGAGCAGAACAGTGTAATGGTTTTCATGCGAAAGTCGAAAGATGAAAAAGATTCTTTAGTAGTGATTGCTAATATGACGGAGAGTTCTTTTCCTACTTATAGGATTGGATTGCCATCCAAAGGCAAATATGATGTGATATTGAATTCAGATGATGAAGAATTTTTCGGATCGGGCTACACTTCCTTAAAAAAGTATACGAGCCAAAAGGAATCTTGGCAAGGACGGGAACATAGCGTCGAAATTACTATGCCGCCGCTAGGTGTGAAAGTGCTGAAGCAGGCGAAGTAGAGCTTAGACAATTCAACTTATAAACAAAAAGACCCAAGATTTCTCTCGGGTCTTTTGTGGTGCCTCCCAGATTTGAACTGGGGACTCATGGATTTTCAGTCCATTGCTCTACCAACTGAGCTAAGGCACCTTCTTCTCTTTCGAAGCGAGTGCAAAGTTAATTTTCTTTTTTAATTTCACAAGAGCTATTCTTTTTTTTTCTCTATTCTACTGAAATAACTTGATCTCCAACAAGCACATAAACGCTATCCTCTTTGCTGACGGGTACTCGAGCGGTACCTGTAAAAGCACCAAAGGCCGGCATTATTCCATATTCAGCACCAAAAAAGAAACAAGGCACCTTTGTCTTTCCCATGCCCTTACCCCCCATCAAAACCGCAGGATGAATGTGGCCATGAATATTATACTTCCCTGCTACTTCCATCGGATGATGACTAAATAATAGATCTCCATAGAGTAACGTTTCATAGACATCAATTCCTGCCTTTGTATAAAGTTCTGCTTCTAAGATGTCGTGATTTCCTAAGACTAGACTAAAACGAATACTGTCGTAAGTATTCATTAGCGATGAGAACAATTCCCATTCTACATTATATTCACTGTGAAATAAATCACCGAGAATCACGACTTCCTTGCATCGAAAAAAGGTAATCAGCTGATCCAGTTTGACCCAATTTTCATTGATAGCTCCCTTAGGAACTGCTATCCCACTTTTTCTAAAGTGCATTACCTTACCAAAATGAGTGTCTGAAATAAATAGGATTTTGCGTTTTTCCCAATACATACCACCGAAGGGATGTAAGATAAATTCTTCAGTTTGTACATAGTGTCGCTGAGTGGCCCACCGATTCTCACCTAAACTTCGATTCGTTTTAATCACTAAATCTCTCTTTCAATTTTACCAGCACCATTACAAAGGATGCAGTCCTCTTCGTCTTCGGACACCTCCCATTTGCCTTCACCGTCACATTGCGGGCATGGAATCATAGGCGAAAAATTCTCTTTCCACCAATCGTAGATCATGTACAGGAAATATCCCGCCAAGAAAATAACTGCTATTCTGAGTAAAAAAATCATCTATATAAATTCTACTTGATTAACAAACAGCACTATATATTGATTCACTTCCAGTCTTATTTTTTTTGGGGTTAAACCCCAAAAGCTATTTTATCGGACACCATGCATCAGTTTCTTGATCAGTGGATTTAGCAAAATACCAATTATACCCAATGCTACAGGAACGACCGTAAGTATCAAGAAAAAGAATGCTAATCCATGCTCATCGGCAATCGCTTCAATGGAACCTCCCATCTTACCAGCAGATTTATTACCGATAGCTACAGCTACATACCATACCCCAAACATAAGGGCAATCATACGAGCTGGCACTAACTTACTAATATAAGACAAGGCTACAGGCGATAAACAGAGCTCTCCTAAAGTATGGAATAGATAAGCCAGTATCAACCATATTATACTTACAGCAGCTGTCGATGCCCCAGCTTCAATTCCAGAAGCACCAAACCATAAGGCTGCAAAACCGACACCTACTAAGATCAAGCCTAAGCCATACTTAGTTGCGGCAGAAGGATTGTATTTACTTTCCCACCACTTAGAAAACAATGGAGCAAACATAATGATGAATAATGAATTTAAAATACCAAACCAAGTAGCTGGTATTTCAACTTCGTTTTCCTTTACCTCAGTTACCGTTGCTGTAATAATTGGTGATTCCTGATCTTTTTCTAAAAGTTTAGCAATTGCTGTCTTAGACTCTTCTTCATTTAAATACAATAACTTTCCTTTTACTTCAATAAGATTAAGTGTTTCTCCTACACCCAATTCAATAGGTTCTATTATTTTTGTTATCGACTTAAAAACCTCTACGTCTTCTGGTGCTGAAAGGCTTTCTGTAACTGTTTTAGTCACCTCTTTTTCTTCCCCCCCATCAACTGTCTCAGTAATTTTAAATTGATCGTATTCAACAATGTAAGTAGATGAATCTAAATCTCTATTTATCATCCAAAAGATAATCGCCCAAATTATCACAAAACTTGACCCCAAGAAAATATTTGAAATAGCATATTTAGCAAAGGTCTGTCTAAATAACTTATATAATACCCATGTAATTATACCCACAGGAATAACTGTTATAAGGATATTAGAAACTATATAAATATTTGCCCAGCTTCCTGCCATTATTCTTCCAGTATATTGCTTCGCAAAAATTGTCATAGAACCTCCAGCCTGTTCGAAACAAGCCCAAAACAATACAGTCATTATAGCAAAAATCACAATAGCAACCATCCGATCCCTAGTTACTACTGGATACCTTATTATTCGGCTAATTATTATGAATAAAAAAAGTAACACTCCAAAAAGGATATACCCATTATTGAAATCCGTCTCTCCAAACTTTAACAAGTTTATTCCACCTATTTCAGTCAAAGGGTCATTAATAATCCATGTTACACCAATGAATGAACAGATACCGATTAAAACCTTGTCTACCATTGTAAATGGATTCAATCTGTCTCCTTCAAATTCTAACTGTTCATCTACTTCTTCCCCGGCAACTTCAGCCTCAGGAGCTAAACCAATATCACCAAAAATACCTTGAGCAAAATAAAACTGGATCGCTCCCAATAACATAAAGATTCCTGCAAGACCAAATCCATAAGACCATGATACTTTTTCTCCAATATATCCACATAACATAATACCTAAGAAGGCACCTGCATTTACTCCCATATAAAAGATAGTATAGGCACCATCTTTTTTCTCAGGAGTATCCTTATACATTATGGATACAATAGAGGTCATATTCGGCTTAAAAAAACCATTCCCTATAATCAGTAAGCCAATACCTATGTAGAGAAATATGTTCGCAAACTCAAGCGCCATGGAGGCATGACCTAAAGTCATAAGCAAAGCTCCTATTACCACCGCTTTTCGATAACCTATATATTTATCCGCTATAAACCCTCCAAGAATAGGAGTTAAATATACCATTGCAGTATACGTACCATACAATGCCAATGCCTCAGAACTTGTCCATCCCCATCCGCCAATACCTATGGAACTCATAAGGAATAATACTAAGATGGCACGCATTCCATAATATGAAAATCGCTCCCACATTTCAGTAAAGAACAA
>CALBVQ010000009.1 GCA_937969485.1 uncultured Saprospiraceae bacterium
TGGATTTACAGTCCAACCCACCTCTCCAACTGTGGCGCACCCCCAGACTTGGTATCACAAAAAAAGAGCCGATGGAGGGATTCGAACCCCCGACCCGCTGATTACAAATCAGCTGCTCTGGCCAACTGAGCTACATCGGCATACACTCTTTCTTCAAAATTCAATTACTTTTCATCAAAAGCGACGCAAAAATAGTAGTTTATTTCAAATGAAAAAAAGTTTTGAGACTATTTATTTTATTTTTTTTAATACGAGACACAAATCCTCCTACTAGTGGGATTTTTTGATATTCCAAAGCACTTCAATACCCAATATTTGTACCGCAAAACTGCAAAAATCTACAGAACTGTTCTGTAGATTTAGAAACAACAGTGATTTTATTCTTTCTTTTAGTTTATGCAAGAAAAATTACATCTACCAAAATAAAAACATCAATCATTAATATTTGACCTTTTGGGCGGAAGCCCAAGTAGGCTAAAATACGATCGCTTTACCTTCCGTAATCGCTTCTTTTCTCCTTAATTCTCTTAAGTTGTCTCATTATGGCATTAGCGCTTTCGTCAGCAGCTTGCTCAAAGGTCTTCGCTGTGGAACTAGCAATCAGCTTGCTACCAGGGACATTCATCGATATCTCAACTATTTTATCTTTGATCTGGCCAGTATTTTCTAATTTCATTATGACAGAAGTATCAACTATTTCTTGGTAAAGTTTTTCGATCTTCTGCAGTTTCTTGTCGATAAATTCAATCAATTTACTATCTGCAGTGAAATGTACACTCTGGTAATTGGCTTTCATATGTCAAATTTTATTTTACTGATAACTCCTCCTAGCCTTTAGGGTGAGCATTCTTATATACTGATTTAAGTTCCTCAATTGAATTATGGGTATACACTTGCGTTGCTGCTAAACTTGCGTGGCCGAGTATCTCCTTTACAGCATTTAGTTCAGCACCTCCATTCATCATGTGAGTGGCAAAACTGTGTCGCAGGACATGCGGGCTCTTTTTTCCAACAGTTGTTAATACGCTCAAATGCTTATTTACTATATTATAAACAGCCTTGGGGTACAACTTGTTTGATTTTGTGCTACTAAAGATATATGGTGAATTATCAAATCCTGTCGTTTTTAGTACATCGAAATATAATTTGAAATTAGCAACTAGTCCTGAAGACAGTGGCACCATCCTTTCCTTGTTGCCTTTTCCTAAAACTCGAATACTACCACTAGCCAATGATACATCGACTTTCTTTAGGTTGATTAACTCAGATCTTCTTATCCCGGTATTATAAAACAATTCTACGATCAAGAAATCTCTCCACTGGAAAGGATCGTCTACGTCTTTAATAATAGATTCGAAGGTATGTATTAGCTCCTCTTCTTTGAGATGAACAGGGAGTCTCTTAGGTGTTTTTAAGGCCCTTATCCTGTCGCATGGATTTATGATATCTAGTATCGACTTTCTTAGGTACTTGTAAAAGTTGCGAACAGAAATGACCTTTCTATTGATAGATCGATTCGATATACCATCTTCAGCGAGTGCCACGATCCATCCGCGAACATGAATATGCTTGACTATTTGTACATCCTGAATCTCAAGGTGTTCTGTAAGGAATACCATAAATTGAAACAGGTCTTTTTCATAAGCAGTCACCGTGTGGGATGAATACCGCTTCTCACGAGCTAGATAATTAATATATGATTTTATGGCTTGTTGCATATTATATGAACTGCAAAAGAAGTGCCAAGATTCCTAATCATCTACAAAGATTTAAAAGTACTAGTGTATTGGCTTACGCCCAAAGCATACATCTACAGCATCAAGATGCACTATAAATAACAAAGGCTATCCAAAAAATGGATAGCCTTTGTATTATCGTAAAAGATTACGAATTTACTCCTTACTTAAGTGGCGGCCAATCTCCGGCAGCATTAGTCAAAGTTGTTGTTCCAACTTCTCCATAAGTATTCGTCCAAGTGAAAGTTAAAAGATTTCCATCAACTGAAATATCACTGTAACTCCATGTATCATCATAACCATCTAAACCATTTATAGATAAAGTGTTACAAATATCTTGAAGCTCTAATGATCCCCAACCAGCTGCTGGTCCACCGTAACATGCTTGGTAAGTACCAAATGCCCAATCGTCCCAAGTATACTTACCAGGGTCAGTTTCTGTTAGAGTAGCGGTACCTGTTACGGCGTCACCATCACAGAAATAGTCAACTGTAGAATATGCATACTCCCCTGCTAAAGCAGAGCTACAAGTTGCAACAATACTTACAACTTTTCCTGTATCATTAGCTCCGTCAGCTCTAAATCTTAATGTGAATACGTCACCAACAGCAACATCTTCAACTGCTATACCGACTGCTGTAGCTGCATCAGTTAGAGAAATATTAAGATCCGCAGGAAATGAACCAAAATCTTGAAGCTTTACCTGAGCGCCTCCATTTCTTGAAATGAATACCTCCCCTGAAGATACAGCATCACCTGCAGTAACTAAAGTAGAGCCATAGTAAGCGTTAGGAATATCTCCTAGGTTAAAAAATCCGCTAACGACGTCAACTGAGTAAATTGCTCCACCCTCGACGTTAAATGTATTTTCTTCTGCTTTTGGTACTATATCAGGGTCCGTACAGTTTGTAAATAAAACCATGGAAGCTGAAAAGCACAAAAAGAAAAGTATCTTTTGAAATTTCATTTTTATTATTTTAAAAGTTAATTATTAGCCTGTGAATTAAGATCATTGATAAACATTATCAATTCATCTTCTTTCGCAAAATTGTATTTATGTCCTTTCAGGAAATTTCTAATCTTGCTATCACAAAGCTTGTCATTAAGAACCCTCTTTCTATTCTTTGGAAGTTTATAAAATTCATTATTTGATTCAATCATATACAATTCTTTACCAATGTATTTCGAATCTCTGTCACCAGTGTGAAGAGCCTCATTATATGTAGGCCCTTTAATTATTGATGTCTTATATTTCAATAATCTGTAATGACCATCGACTAAAACCTCAACAAGGTGCGATTCATTTGTTGAAACATGAACGATCTTATATGGATAGTCATCCATATACATAATATCGTCTATAAAAAATATTGTATCAACATACTTTACAGGAAAAGCAAAAGTTTTGTCGTCAGTCTCAACTAGTACGTAATTGTTATGGGTATCATAGTTAAGTTTAACTTCAGAACTTTTGGTATCATTTTTAAATTTTAAAACTCCTAATCTAGAAGAAGGAAATTGCAATGAAGTTCCTTTAATAGTTGTAGACGGAGAAAACGCCCGTACACCGTAATTTTGTAGGTCTGCTGGGTTAGCAAAATCACTAAAACCAGCACCTCTTTGCATTTGAGCAAAAGAAGTACAAAGTACAAAAAACAAGATGACAACTATATTAAGAATCCTCATGACTACTATTTATTCGAATGCCCAAACTGGCTGATTAAGTAATCCACCGCCTTGACTATCTTTGGCAGCCGTTACATTTTCTCTGTTAGTTTGGTCTTCACTTTCCGCATAGATATATCTAAGTGGAATACCTCCACCTGGATTGAATCCATTGTCACCGTCAGCATTAGGACTTAGTGCAGGTAAACCTGTTCTTCTCCAGTTAGCGAACGTTTCGTGGAAATTGAATCCATAATATGCCTTGTAAGCTTCAGTCATGATATTCGAAAGAGATGCATCAGCAGATGCAGCATCAACATAACCATCATCAGTAGCTCCTACTAAGTCAAAACTAGCTTGAATACCTGCTTTTAATGCATCGCTAGCATCACCACCAGCAGCTGCTGTAGCTTCTGCTTCAATGAATTTCAATTCAACATAAGATATCAAAGGCACAGAAGCATCAGATCTTCCCCAAATAGGTCCAGCATTTCCATCAAAGAAACCCCATTGTGTACCATCGAAACTCATGTAAAGATCCTGTCTTGGATCACCATCCATCATTGCAGCAAAACGATTGTCAATTCCTAACGTAGCCGGTCTTTCGATACCGAATTTAGCTAGAGACCAATTTGCAGTTTCAGCAGTTTGAAATGTGAAGCTAGGAGCTGCTTCATTTGAAGTGAAAGAAGACTGAACTTCAGCTAAAGCTTTAGCATAATCACCACTATTTCTCTTAGAGGTATGCATGTAATACCTAGCTTTGAATCCATGAGCTGCAGCAATCCAAGCAGCAGCATCACCACCATAAATCAGGTCTCCACCATTGTATCCACCACTTCCAGCTGTTAATGTAGCAATTGCTTCATCAAGTAACGACTGAACAGTGCCATAAATACTCTCTTGAGAATCATAACCCGGAGTAAGGTTTTCAGTACCTAAAAAAGCCTCCGTATATGGTATATCACCAAAGAATGAAGTCGCTTTTCCTAGTTCGTTTGCCATAATTATTTTAGCAACGGCTCCATAAAAAGGTCTTTCACCAGCTGAATTTCTCATCACATCGCAACTTCTTAGTACACCTGCATATAAACCAGTCGACCAGTAGTTATTCATTACACTTGGTCCTAGTAAATACGAATTGTACCCTAGTTGCTGTGCATCTAGTCCAAAAAATTGCTGCATGCAAATACCTGCAACTCTATTGGGGTTTGTCCCTTCGTTAAAAGCAGATTGAGATTGAATCTCTGGAAGCATCAGCTTCAAATCAACTGTAACAGGGTTGTTTGGATCTGTATTGATTTCCTCTAATGTTGCACCACAAGATGACATAATTACAAGAACTGCAAATACAGAAATATATGTTATAAATTTCTTCATTTTATTAATTCAGTTTGTTAATTAAAAGTTTAATCTAACAGTCGCAGAATAGCTTCTAGTGTTAGGCATATTGAAATAATCAAGTCCATAACCATTCGAATCACCAGTAAGGTTAGTCTCTGGGTCAATTCCAGGATATTCAGTGCTTAACCACAAGTTTCTACCTGTTAATGAAATACTTGCTCCAGTAAATACATTACCAAGCATGTTACTAGGTAAGTTGTAATTTAAAGAAAGTTCTCTTAATCTTAACCAAGAAGTATCGTAAATACTCATTTCAGAGATTCCACCAAAACCGTATCTTACTCTGTAGAAAGAAGAAAAACTTGCGTTAGGATCAGCCTCAGCTAAAGCAACTGTTCTATCATTCTGCACATAGTTAGGCTCATCTGCTGTTCCAGCGTTATAAACACCATCAAAAACAACAACGTCATTTCTTTCATCTGCAGAAGTTAACGAAGTACCGAAATAATCCATGATACCGCAAGTACCACACCACATGTCACCTCCTTGACGGAAGTCCAATAGGCCAGTTAAAGAGAAATCACCAAAAGTGAACGTATTTCTTAAACCTGCAATCCAATCTGGATTAGGATCTCCTAAAGGCTTTCTTACCGGATCTACCAACGGCCATCCGTCAGCACCAATAATCAACTCATCATTTTCTGTTCTTTGGAATCCTGTTCCATAAATAACTGAGAAAGGTTGACCAGGAACTACATCAACTGATGTTGAAACAAAACCATTAAGTCCAATATCCTCAACTCCTTCAGCTAGCTCTTCTACATCATTTTCGTAAGC
>CALBVQ010000010.1 GCA_937969485.1 uncultured Saprospiraceae bacterium
CACTTGAAGCATCTTTCAATACTTCAATTGATTCAATATCTCCTTGATTTAAAAATTCAATTCCACCTAATATGGGAATCCCGTCAACTACGTATAAAGGATTACTTCCTCCACCAATATTTGTTGTTCCTCTAATTCTCACTTGCCCACCATCACCTGGCTGACCTGACCCCATTGTAACTCTTACACCCGAAGTTCTACCTTGTAGTGTACTTTCAATACGAGTAACTGGGACGTCTTCAAGATCAGCAGATGTTACTTTCGAGATCGCACCCGTGACCACTTTCTTTTTTTGTGTTCCATACCCCACAACAACAATTTCTTCAAGTTGCTCAGCAGAGGTAAGCATTTCCACGACAGTCGCTTGAGCAGCTGTTGCTATGATCTCTACAGTAGAATACCCCAAATAATTAAAATTCAAGATAGAATTTTCAGATTCGACTTGAAGTGTGTATTTCCCATCAATGTCTGTGACCGTCCCGTTAGTTGTATTTACTTCAACAATTGACACCCCTATTAATGGATAATTGTCCGAATCCATGACCGTCCCGGTCACAGTATATTGCGAAAATGTATGTGAAATAAAACAGAATAACAGGAAGAGAAAAATAGTTAGTCTTTTAGCCATCTAAATATCAAATTTTAGCTTCCGAAACGCATTCATTGACTTTGTAATTTACACCATTTGAAGAAAAAATATGCTGACTTCATCAAGTAAGAAAAAACTAAATCTCGATGCATCGTGGATTAAGATTTTTGAAAAAATATTCGCTTAAAACTAAAAAAACTTTATTCTTTTCATTGGATTCTGACAGAAATAAAAACGGCAAATAGGCGGACTGAGGCACTTTTATTGTTATATATGACATTGTGTTCGTTAACGGCATCTTAACTTTTTTTTTACATCAAATAACAAGATTCAATTGTGTGCGTTCACACAAATCTGACCGATAGTTTTTCACAGCTTAAATGGCACTATAAAAATCAAAAAAATAGAATCTTCAAGAAAAAATACTCCTCGATACTGTGACAAATTATCGTAAACTTTTGGCGGAAGCCAAAAATAAAATAGCACCCTCAAAATCAATTGAGAGCGCTACTAATATTTTAGTTAAATCGAATATTACCAGTTCTCAGATAATATCCTTGGTATTTCTAGCAATAGTTAGTCATTACTAGTCACTTCAATCCTGTTATCTCCAGATCCCATCCCCTTAAAGGAGATTTGACTATCTTTAACACCAAGAGTCACAAGCATGTCATGTACTACATTCGCACGTGCCTTGGACAATTTAGTATTTTCCTTATCACTTGCACCATCATTTGTATAGCCTCTTACTACGATCTTGCCATCAGCATTTGCTTGTAAAGCGGCTGCCAATCCTTCGATCTCATTCTTGCTGAAATTTGTAATTCGGTTACCTTCTTCGTTGAAAGTTATATTACTAAGCGGGTACTCAGTCTTAGCTCCTTCAGTCTTCTTAATCATTGCATCAAAAAAGCTAGTCATGGCTTCTTTAGTTGTTGCCGCAGCATCTTTCACTGCCTCAACTATTTTAGCCCATATTCTACCAAGTTTATTTCCATCTTTGTCATAGTAAAAGCCCCCTTTCTTTTCGAATTCACCAGCTTTATAAATTACATTTCCATCAGCGTCTACTAAATCTCCCGTTTCGTTTTCCGACAAACGAATTCCACTATACTTTCCTAAGAAAGACTTTAGTCTAGACAATAATGTACCAGGAATGCTTGCTGCTTCTACAAGGATTCGTCCATTCATGTCAACTAAATTTCCATTTGCATCAAAACTATAATCCGCACTAGAAACTAATACTTTACCTTCAGCATCAACAATATCTCCATTGTCGTTCATCATAGAATTACTAAAGTCAATAGTCATACCATCGGTACTTCCGCCTTTCATATCGGTTGTCGTAGTTGTAGATTCTCCTGTAGAAAGCTCTCCTGCTGTGCCAGTAGTAACATCTCCAGTGGTAGCATCTCCAGTGGTAGCATCTCCATTAGTAATCGTAGTATCTTCAGTAGTCGTGTCCATAGTTTTATCCCCACCGAGAATACCACTCTTAAATAGACCGAATAGGATTGCACCTAATAATAGTAATGGTAATAACCATTTCCACCAGCCGCCGCCGCCATTATCATCGTCGCCAGATGTTACTGCAGCAGCAGCTGCAGTTGCCTTAGATCCTGCAGATTCCGCAAAACCCATCAAACCTGACATTCCAGGTAACATTCCAGAAATACTAGACTTTTGTTCTCCTAAATAAGAACTTAGCTTTTTCGCACCCCATCCATTCTTAGTAACCATACCAGCTAACTTACGCAAAACTATCGGCGCTAAGAATTTTAGTAGCATAGATCCGCCAGCCTTTTTAAGACCAGTCATTCCTATTAATTTATCAAGAATACCGCCTTGGTTATTCCCGAAGATCATGCCAAGAAGATCGCCTCCTTGATCTAGCATAGATTTACCTTTGTTAGGATCACCTAAAACTCCCATTAAATCATCAACACCTAAGTCAGTTAGGCCTTTATTTTTGATCATGTCCAAAATAGAAGAAGCACCTGCTTCAGTATTTCCTTTGGATATTAATCCACCGATGATTCCAGGTAAAAATTTAGAAATTGCAGATCCCATCCCCGAAGATTCGAGACCTAAAAGTGAAGACGCTTTGTCCATAACTGCATCAGTCAACATGGATTTAGCGCTATCTAGTAAAGTAGTCATATAATTGAATTAATGTGAGAAAATAGTGGCGATCTAAAAAAAAGCAATTCTTTTAAACTATTGATAGAATTGACTAAAATCAGTAAGCAGAAGTATCATAAAACGCTTTATTTATGTATGTTACATTGATCCGCGTACTATTAATACCTTTACCTAATCTAAAACAAACGTTATCAAAATGTTAATTTTCATAGATTTGCCGCCCAAATATAATTCTTTTTCATCATTTCTTATACTTATCTAACCAAGCAACTGTATAAGCTACCTTATTTATTAGATTACTTGGCCTTGAAGCGATGCCGTGAGATGCACCAGGAATTTCGACTAGCATAGTTTCTTTCTTTCGCAATTTCAATGCATGGTATAGCTGTTTTGCTTCACTAGGAGGGGTTCTCAGGTCATTCATTCCCACCATAACCATTGTTGGGGTTTCTATATTACCAACTAAAGAAATAGGTGAAAACTTCCAATAATTCTCAAAGTCTTCCCAAGGTTGGCCTGGATAACGGTAGTTTGCATATCCATAATAATTATCAGCAACTAGTGTTTTACTTATCCAATTCATCACCGGTTTGTGGACTACTGCAGCCTCGAATCTATTGTTCTTCCCTATAATCCATGCAGTCATAATACCACCTGCAGATCCACCAGTTACAAACAATTGATCTTCCGACGTCATACCTTTCGCTATAAGTGCATCAACTCCATCCATTACATCTTGATAATCATCCCCAGGGTAATTATTATAAAGAAGATCGCCAAACTCTTCTCCATAGCCAGTACTTCCTCTAGGATTAGGATAAAATACTAGGTAGCCCTTTGATGCATATAATTGCAGCTCTGCTGAAAAACGCTCTCCATAATTTAATATGGGCCCTCCATGATTTTCGATTAATAGAGGATATTTTTCTCCTGGCACATACCCAGGAGGCTTGATCAGCCAACCTTGAATTTCACGCTGATCCACAGTTGAGGAATAGCGAATCTCTTCTACTTCTCCCCATTCTATTGTCTTCTGCATTTCAGCATTAAGATTAGTCAATCTCGTCAGCTTACCTCTCTTATTGATGATCGCAAGATCGCCCAAGTGATGTGGACTCGTTAACGTAAATGCGACAAGATCCTTTTTACCCACATCAAATTGTCCACTTGCATATGGTCTACCAACTGTTGTACCACCCATATTATCCACAATAGGCTTCATAAATCCTGCATTACTAAATTGAGCAAATTTAGTGATGCCATAATCGTCGTAACTCACTATAATTCCCTTTCCATTTTCCTTCCATTGGAAAGCTTTAATACTGCGATCAAGCCCGGCTGTCCAGTTAACCTTGCCACTTCCGTCTGCATTCATTACATAGAGATCAGTAATTTGATAGGTTCTTACTTTATCCTCATAACCAAGATATGCAATGTATTTCCCATCCTTTGAGACGGTAGGGTTATACTCAGGACCGTCATTTGCAGTCAACTGCGTGATCTTTTTAGTTTCTACATTTACTTTGTATATGTTACTATTTCGGAATTGGTATTCATTATCCAACTCTAAATTTGCAGAAAATACAATGTGCTTGTTGTCTTTCATCCACGACATCGATCCTCCGTGACTATTTTCTCCAAAAGTTAATTGCCTGCTCATTCCGCCATCTACTGGGATTAGAAAAATATGTCTAAATCCATCCTTAATATATCCTCTTCCGTCCGCTTCATGTTTTAGACGAGTAGTGACTCTTGGCTTGTCGGCCCACTTTGCTCCTTTAGGAGGCGTAAGATGAGAAGCCAACTTAGGTGCAGGAGCAGAGACAAACATTTTATATGCTAAATACATGTCGTCAGGCGACCACATCAATCCCGACGGTGAAGATTCCAATTGCGAAATCACAGCGATTGCTCCTGTTTCTTGCCATAAAATATGAATTTCACTACCTTGATCTGTCGAACTCACAAAGGCAATTCTTGTGCCATCATGGGACCAAGTTGCTTGTGATTCAGCATTCTGTAAACTTGTCAATTTTCTATTTCCCGATCCGTCGACATTAATAATCCAGAGCTCACGATCAGACCTATCCTTCATCACATCGAAGGAATTTTTAGTGTACAGCACCTGATTCCCTTTTGGCGAAATCTGCGGATTACTAACATACATCAGGTCAAAGACATCCATGTAATCAAACGGTCGCTTCTCTATTTGAGCTGAAATGGCAAT
>CALBVQ010000011.1 GCA_937969485.1 uncultured Saprospiraceae bacterium
GATAACTTAACACTAGAAGTTAACTTGATCAATACAATTGCAATGGAAGTTGGTCTACGATTTGCTATCCGTGAGGGAGGTAGAACTGTAGGTGCAGGTCAGGTTACTGAAATTCTTGACTAAACAAAATTTATAAGAGCATACTTTATTCTGTATGCATCTATAAAATATTAAATTAAGCATCTCGAAAGAGGTGCTTAATTTTCTTATTTTGATCATATCGAAGTATTACAAAGAATTGTAATATTGATTTGATTGAAAGTTTAGGGGAGTGGCTCAATTGGTAGAGCATCGGTCTCCAAAACCGAGGGTTGCAGGTTCGAGTCCTGTCTCCCCTGCAAATGTTACTGGTTGGAGAACCATAAAATAAAATAATAGAAAATGAATAACATAGTATCATACGTAAAAGAAAGCTACAATGAGCTTTTGCATCACGTAACTTGGCCAACAATGGCTGAATTGCTTTCAAGTGCACGAGTTGTCCTTATTGCTACAGTGATTCTTGCTCTTATTATTTTAGTGTTGGATCTTTTTTTTAACGGATTAATTCTTGATGCACTTTATGGAATAGGCGCAACAGAAACTAACTAAGAATTCAAATGAGCGATTCAACTAGATGGTACTCTTTAAGAGTTATTAGTGGTAAAGAAAAAAAGATCAAGGAAAGACTTGAATTAGAAATAACTCGTAATAATTGGAATGAGGTGATTCCTCAGATTATCGTCCCTTCTGAAAAAGTATATAAAATCAGAAACGGTAAGAAAGTTATTATGGAGCGAAATATTCTACCGGGGTATATCTTGGTAGAAGCCGAGCCGAAAAAGTTTTCTGGTGAAATGATTACAACAATTGTAAATTCACCAAATGTGATTCACTTTCTAGGTAAAAATAATCCTATCCCAATGCGTCCTAGTGAGGCAAATAGAATGTTAGGTAAAGTTGATGCTTCGCAAGATATCGGAGAAGCAATGATTGAACCATATATCGTAGGAGAAACAGTTAAAATCATTGATGGACCTTTCAAAGACTTTGTAGGTGATATCAAAGAGGTTAACGAAGAGAAGAAGAAACTGAAAGTAATAGTTAAGATCTTTGGACGTGGTACTGAAGTAGAGCTTAACTTTATTCAAGTTGAAAAACAAACATAATTTTATATTAAGCTAAAATTCTCATTTAGAATGGCAAAAGAAGTAGACGGTTTTATCAAGTTGCAAGTAAGAGGTGGGTCAGCAAATCCATCTCCACCAGTAGGTCCTGCTCTTGGTGCGAAGGGTGTGAATATTATGGAATTCTGTAAGAGATTTAACGCTGAAACTCAGGAACAACAAGGGAAGGTGCTTCCAGTTGTTATCACTGTTTTCAAAGATAAATCTTTCAGTTTTATAATTAAAACACCACCTGCCGCAGTTCAACTATTAGAAAAAGCTGGTTTAAAATCAGGTTCTAAAGAGTCGAATCGTGAAAAAGTAGGTAACGTAACATGGGACCAAGTAAAAGAGATTGCTGAAAACAAAATGCCCGACTTAAACGCATTTAAAATAGAGTCTGCTATGAAGATGGTAGCTGGAACTGCAAGAAGTATGGGGATTAATGTTACAGGAACTCCTCCTTGGGAAGCATAACTGATTAAAACTAAATTTTAAACTAGGGAGCAGACCATTTTCTGCGATTGTACCTTTAAATTTATCGAAATGGCAAAATTATCTAAAAAGCGTAAAGCTGCTTTGGAAAAAGTAGACCTTACCAAGCTTTACAGCTTAAACGAAGCCGCTGCATTAGTAAAAGAAATTAATACAGCGAGTTTTGATGCCTCTGTTGATGTTCACATTAACCTAGGTGTTGACCCAAGAAAAGCCGATCAGGCTATTAGAGGTACTACAGTACTTCCACACGGAACTGGTAAATCTAAATCAGTTCTTGTTTTATGTACTCCCGATAAGGAAGCAGAGGCAAAAGAAGCTGGAGCAGACTATGTTGGTCTTGATGAGTACATTGATAAAATCTCCAAAGGTTGGACAGATGTTGATGTTATTGTAGCGATGCCTACAGTAATGGCTAAGGTAGGACGTGTCGGTAGAATACTTGGACCACGTTCATTAATGCCCAACCCAAAATCAGGTACAGTTACAATGGATGTAGCTACTGCTGTAAAGGATGTGAAGGGAGGTAAAATTGCTTTCCGTGTTGATAAATACGGAATTATTCATTCAACGATAGGAAGAGTTTCATTTAGTGCAGATAAAATCAAGGAGAATGCAGCCTTGTTGATCGACACCATAGTAAAAATGAAGCCGTCAACTGCAAAAGGTGCTTATGTTAAGTCTTTAACTATGGCTTCAACTATGAGTCCAGGTATTGCAATTGATCCTAAATCTATTTCTTTATAGCTCAAATATCTGAATAATGACAAAAGCACAAAAAACAGCATTAATTGCTGAACTAAAACAAAAATTCAGTGAGAGTTCGTTTTTCTATATCACTGATTCTTCTACTTTAACTGTAGAACAAGTAAATAAATTACGCGCCCTTTGTTATGAAAAGGGTGTAGA
>CALBVQ010000012.1 GCA_937969485.1 uncultured Saprospiraceae bacterium
GACACATCCCAAGATATCTGTAATTCTCCCTTAAATTTCAGTACTAACTTTGTCCCTAATACCAATTCTGTTTTAAGGTTTCACTTTATTTTCAAGAATTATTAAACCCGAATTATGCATTAGGATTTCGATTCACTGAGCTTTCGTTTAGCAAGCCTTGAACAGATTGTAGGATATGGTATTGTGGACTAAGCGTGATAAAGGTTCCGTTGTAAAGCAGGTTACTTCTTGAAATTTAGATTAAGAATCAGGTAATTAGGTAATCAGGCAATCACCACGAGCTGCCTATGGAGGATTCTTGAAAAAAATAAGAGGAAATTACATCTTAAAAAACCTGCTTTTTCCCATTTAAGTACACTGAATCTATATGGTTCTTACCAAATGAGTAGGGGAGGAATCCTAAGGAATTTACCTTTTCAGTAATAATGAAATTTGCTCTTTTTCCTATTGTAATACTACCCACTTCGTTTTCTAATCCCATTGCATAAGCACCGTTTATTGTCGCTGCATTTATGGCTTCTTCTGGAGTCATTTTCATCTTGATACAGGCAGTTGAAACTACGAAATTCATGTTACCAGATGGGGTAGAACCAGGATTGTAGTCCGTCGCTAAAGCTAATGCCAAACCTCTATCTATCATTTTTCTAGCAGGCGTATACGGAATAGACAAGAAGAAAGAACAGCTTGGTAATGCTACTGGCATTGTGTCACTTCCTTCCAAGGCCGATATATCTTCGTCTGTCATCACTTCAAGATGGTCAACCGACAAGGCACTATGCTTCACACCAGCTCCTACACCACCTATCGACGTAAACTGATTCACATGTATTTTGGGCGTAAGCCCAAAACGCTTCCCAGCTTCCATTATCAACTCCGTATCCTCCACAGTGAAATACCCTTTTTCACAGAATATATCGATGTATTCGGCCAAACTTTCCTCCGCGATCACAGGCAATATTTCTTCAATCAACATCGCTAAATATCCTAGTTTATTCCCTTTGAATTCTTGAGGTATGGCATGAGCTCCGAGGAATGTGGCTTTGATAGGAATGTCATAGTTTTCTTTCAACATCTTAATGACTCGTAACATCTTTAACTCCGCGTCTTTGGTTAAGCCATAGCCCGACTTTATCTCTACGGCACCCGTCCCCATTAAGATTACCTCTTCTAGGCGCTTCTTACTTTGATCATACAAATCTTCGATAGATGTGGCTTGCAACTTCTTTGCTGAGTTCAAAATTCCTCCTCCATTTTCAGCAATCTCTTGGTAGGTCATTCCATTGATCCGATCCACAAATTCCCCTTCTCTATTCCCTGCATACACAATGTGCGTGTGCGAGTCACACCAGCTTGGAAGAACGATCTTTCCAGTCGCATCAATTTGCTCCGCATTGCTGATTTTGGGGCAATTCTCCATTTCTCCATAATCAACAATCTTGCCTTCGTCGACAAGTAGAAAAGCATGGTCAATTGAGGGTAGAGTTTTCATTGCTGGACCTGCTACATATTGCGGACTGTCGTCCCGAACTTGCAAAAGTGTCATGATGTTTTTGATCAGTAGCATCTGGGTCTATTTTAGGTTTGTGAAAATGGCATCATCAACTAAATTTGGCAAAGTTACAACAAGTGATGGAGTCCTTTCCATTTCTCGCTTAATCGCAAATATCGCCTCTTCGTTTCTAGCCCAACTCCTTCGCGCGATGCCATTATTTACATCGTAAAATAACATGTTTTTTAATCGCGCTTCAGCCTCTTTACTTCCATCTAGCAGCATCCCGAATCCACCATTTATGACCTCTCCCCATCCTACACCTCCACCATTGTGAATCGATACCCACGTAGCTCCTCTGAAACTGTCACCTATTACATTGTGAATCGCCATGTCGGCAGTAAATTTACTCCCATCATAAATATTGGATGTCTCTCGATAGGGACTATCAGTGCCGCTTACATCGTGGTGATCTCTTCCCAATACCACAGGCCCTATTGCGCCACTCGCAACTGCATTGTTAAACGCTTCGGCAATCTTCATTCTACCTTCTGCATCCGCATACAAAATTCGTGCTTTAGAACCCACAACGAGCTTGTTCTGCTTGGCTTCTTTGATCCACTTGATGTTATCTTGCATCTGTAACTGAATCTCTTCAGGACTATTCTTCATTATCTCTTCCAAAACCTTTGCAGCAATAGCATCCGTTTTGTCTAGATCTTCATCTTTTCCCGACGCACATACCCACCGAAATGGCCCAAAACCATAGTCGAAGCACATAGGCCCCAAAATGTCTTGAACGTAAGAAGGGAATTTGAAATCCAAGCCATTTTCTGCCATCACATCTGCACCTGCTCGAGAGCTTTCGAGAAGGAAAGCATTTCCGTAATCGAAGAAATAAGTCCCTTTTTTAGAATGACTATTGACTGAAGCCGCATGGCGTTTTAGGGTACTTTGAACTGCCCTTTTGAAGGCGGCCGGATCTTCGCTTAGTAGTATGTTAGCTTCTTCAAATGACATGTCGACAGGATAGTAACCGCCCGACCATGGATTGTGCAATGATGTTTGATCTGAACCTACATGAATAAAAATCCCTTCCTTATCGAAACGCTCCCAGACATCTACAATATTTCCTATAAAGGCAATGGAAACAACCTCTTTCTTGTCTTTAGCTAACTTTACACGACGCACAAGCTCCTCCATCTCATCAATCAATACATCTACCCAGCCTTGTTTGTATCTTTTTGTAGCTGCCTTGGGGTTTACCTCGGCACAAATTGTGATACATCCTGCAATATTACCTGCTTTAGGTTGCGCACCACTCATACCTCCCAGTCCTGCTGTAAGAAATATCTTACCCGCTGGTGTCTCGCCTTTTGGTAGCATTCGTCTGAAGGCATTCATTACCGTAATTGTGGTGCCATGAACGATTCCCTGAGGCCCTATATACATGTAAGAACCAGCGGTCATCTGCCCATACTGGCTTACGCCCAAAGCATTAAATCTTTCCAGATCATCAGGTGACGAATAATTAGGGATCACCATGCCATTAGTTACAATTACTCGCGGTGCATCTTTTGTGGAAGGAAAAAGACCCATTGGATGACCAGAGTACATGTGAAGCGTCTGTTCCTCTGTCATTTCGCTTAGATATTGCATAGTTAGGAGATACTGAGCCCAGTTTTGAAAGACAGCTCCGTTCCCTCCGTATGTAATTAGTTCTTCTGGGTGCTGAGCAACCGCTGGATCCAAGTTGTTCTGAATCATGAGCATTATGGCAGCCGCTTGTTGTGTTTTGGCTGGATACTCGTTTATGGGACGAGCATACATATCGTAATCTGGTTTAAATCTATGCATATAGATTCTGCCATACTCCTTTAATTCTTGATTGAATTCATCTGCTAACTCTGCATGCCAAGAAGATGGAAAATATCGCAAGGCATTGCGCAAGGCAAGTTGCTTTTCAGCATCGCTAAGTATTTCCTTTCTCTTTGGTGCTTGATTTACACCTTCTGGATAGGGTCTTGCGCTGGGCAAAGAAGTAGGAATTCCGCCAGCTATATTTTCTTTAAATGTCATTTTTATTATTTAGAATGGGACGTAATTTTGAAGAATTTGTTGTAGATCTTAGTAACAGCTATTCCACTCGAAAAGATCTGTTTTTTACTAAATCTATTAGAGCGTAAATATCATCCTTCAGGATTCGATCTTCGTGAAGCATTTGTACTTTCGATCTTATGATGGTATGATTTTCTTCGATAATAAATGAGCAAGTATTCGGTCTTCTGAAATCTATTGCTTGAGCTGCGTACATTAGCTCAATTGCCAAGATCTTCTCTAAATTTCCAAGAATCTGGTTAAATTGTCTACCTGAAATACTGCCCATCGAGACATGATCTTCTTGACCGAGTGAGGTCGGAATACTGTCTGCTGAAGGTGGAAAGCACAGTGACTTATTTTCAGTTACTAGTGCTGCTGTTGTATACTGCGGAATCATATAACCACTGTTCAAACCTCCTGCTTTTGTTAATAGTCTTGGAAGTCCGTATTTTCCTTCGAGAAGCAAATAAGATCTCCTATCCGATATGTTTCCCAGCTCAGCTGCAGCAATTGAAGCGTAATCCAACACCATAGCTAGAGGCTGGCCATGAAAGTTGCCTCCAGAGATTGCTTCGGTATCACTTACGATAATGGGATTGTCAGTAACGGAGTTCATTTCTATTGTGGCTAGCTCTTCTAAGTGGTTGTAAGCATTTCGCGATGCTCCGTGTACTTGCGGAATACATCTAATTGAATAAGGATCCTGCACTCGTTCACAATCTTTGTGAGAATTTAAGTTATTGGAGCCTTTCAGAAACATTCTCATTCTTTCAGCAACTTTCAGTGTACCTTTATACGCTCGGATTTCATGAAGTTCTTTGCGGAAGGGTGACGCGCTTCC
>CALBVQ010000013.1 GCA_937969485.1 uncultured Saprospiraceae bacterium
TCACAACAAGTGAAATTGTACCATCAGCTTCACCATTGCAACTTGGTAAGAAAAAATTAGGCATTATCATTATTGTATCAGGAGCTATTATTTCTACACTATCAATAGCTTCACATCCTGTATCATCGGAGACAGTCACAATGTAAGTTCCAGCTCCTAAACCAGTAATTGTTTGATCCATATCATCTATTGCGCCATCTGGACCTTCCCAATTGTAGCTAAAATCTCCTTGCCCCAAAACATCTACTGTAATTGCTCCATTCATTTCTCCTGCGCACTCAATAGGTGTCACAAAGAAAGTATCAGGCACTAAGCCAGCTCCTTGTTCAATTGTCGCCGAATCAATTCTCATGCAGCCATTATCATCAGTAATCGTATATACATATGTTCCTGGCAGAAGGTCTGTTCTTATAGATGTGTTTATAGTGGGATCGTCGCTCCATTCAAAATCAAATGGACTTGTACCTCCCCCAGGAAATACGGAAATAGATCCTGTTGCGTCACCACACTCAAAATCAACAAGTGTGGGACTCATTATAGGATTTGGCTCATCAAGAGTGAACATTGTATCGAGTTGACAACCGTCACAATCTGTTATAATCAGGGTATAATCACCTTCTCCCTGCGGAAGTGTTGTATCTATATTTCCAGTTGATGCCGAGACAACTCCTGAACTCCAGTTGAAACTAAAATTAGAACAAGTATTATTAGTAGTTCCTGCAGTTGTAGTAATGACAACTTCTTCACCATTGCATTGGATCTCAGGCAAATCAATTATTGCCGTAACTTCTTTTTTGAAAAGCATATCGTATGCAACTGTAACATTACAATTGTTTGCATCCCTAATAATAACCAGTCCTGGACCCACTGGGATCTCTGAATTTGTCGAGGTGATAACTCCCATGTCATTAAGATTCGGGTTATTCCACTGATAATTGTAACGGTTAGTATTGATGGGAGTACCCCCAGAGCCAATAGCTTGAATAATTCCGTCCTGTACTTGCTCGCAAGTTGTCGTATCAATAATATTGAACTCAATTTCTAATGGATCGACACCAACAGCAAAAGATTTTTCTACCTCACATCCTCTGCTATCTTCGACTGTGACTGTATAGATACCTTCAGCTAGGTTTTTGATACTATCTGCTATCTGAGTCCCATCACTCCATGTAATCTCATAATCTTCAACACCGCCAAAGATGTTTGTGATTTTTATTTTACCATTTGGGAATCCGTAACATAGAGGATCAGTAACATCTGCTTCAAAATCCAACGGAGGATCGTTGGTAATATCCACGATAATTTCTGTGGTATTCATTCCTGCATCAGTGATAGTAATTGTACAGGATCCAGCTATCAGATCTGGTATAGTAACTTCTTGCAATGAGTTCTGAATATTTCCAGGAGCAAAACAATCACTGACATAACTATAAGGTGCTTGACCTCCAGCCACATAAAAAGTAATTGACCCCGCATTGGTCCCATTGGCAGAACATGAGGAAGCATAAACTGTAGGTAAAGGTCCTTCTTCAACACACAATTCCGTGTCAATGTAATTAAAGTCATATTGCTCGCCAAATCCATCTGGACCAGGGCCACTTATAGATATCTGCGTAGGACTATCATCTATAAATAAGGGAGAACATTCTCCTGGCTCTCCTATCACAGTAAAGCAAACCTCGAAGAAGATAGAACCATCAGGCAAAGTAAATCCAGTAGCATCTTGCTGGAACCAGGAAAACAATAGTAAACCTTCGTCGATAAGAGTTTCTACGAAATTATTATCACCCAAACTAGGTATAGGGGGAGTAATGACATTAAAGAATGAAAGGACTTCAGGATCGAAATTCATTGTCCAACTAGTGAATGATATACTATCAAATCCAGTTACCACATAATCCACACAAATAAAATCTCCTTGACTATAAGGTCCAGGTGTTTGAGGAATCGCCTCAATATTAAGTGTTTCCAAATTAGCTTGTACAGTAATATCTTTTTCGGCTCCGCAGCTAATATCATCCTGAATTAATATAGTATAGTCGCCTGGTATATCGGTTGTGAAAGTCACTTGATCTCCATGCATAAATGGCCCACCAATTAATTCCGCTTGATTATTAAAATTTCCACTTCGCACTACTGCGACTGTAGGATAATCCGAACCGTTGTATTCCGAATATCCTCCTTCGACAGTAAATGTTCCTGTGAAAACACCTCCATTTTCTTCAACTATGCAATTAGAAATAGATATTTCATTCAAGTACACAACTGGAAAGGCTTCGTCAACATTTACATTTAGACAGTTACCAGGTTCTTGTTCATTGCTATAAAAATGATCAAATGTCATAGGTGCAAAATGTATCTGGACTGGGTCACCACCATTGAAAAATTCTGGCACGGTCTGACCTCCTAGCTGATTTGAATTTTGAAACAATGCTGTACCGTCAATCTCATCCGTGTACACCCAAAAGTCAGGTATATCAGGATCATTTCCCGGATCAGCAGGAGGTGTATTCAATGCACAAGGGTCCGCTTCAATGTCTCCTAAAGTAGTCCCTGTAATCCCTCCAGGACCAGGGTCACAACTATAAAAGGCATAGCCAATACCTGGCAAAGTACCTGGAATAGGATCTCCTGTTAGATCTGCATTGGAATTAAGAATTGTAAATCTATCCTGGTAGCAAAGGAACATAGGTCCACCAAGTGCAATGGCTTCCGATTGAGCAACTACCTCTCCCAGTGAAACATTTCCCGCGAATTGATCTACGCAAGCTAATTTTATATCTTCACTAGCTTTTGAGTCGTAACTTGCAGTCTCCACTTGTTGTGCAGATAAATAGCTTACACCAGTTAGTAGTAATAGTAAAGTAAATCTTATATGTCTTATCATGTTTCTTATTCTCTCCAAGAGCCCCTTGACAAAGCCTACGACTGTGTCAGTGAAATTATTTTCATGTCCATAGACATGCGCAATTCGCAAATATATTATAAAAATCACAATATGACTGTGATTCAAGCAAGGAATAAACCATTATTAAAATGGTGTTTCCCTCAGTTTTATTGTCCTCTCTATTGACACACGTCGAAGTTTTTTCGATGCTTACAACATCAATAAATTTTGACTTTGCTCTCTTAATATTTTACTTATTCACATGAATTGTCCGCCACGTTATGCCTATTGAACCCACCTGCTATCCGGTACGGCCAGAATTTAATTTACATCATCGACAACAATAACTACTAGAACACTCGTCACAATCAACTAACTAATAAACACTTACACACAATAAGCCTTTTCATCAGCACGAAATAATTGTACTTACGGCCAAGTGAGTTAAGGCTTTAATTACCAGGATAATGTCAATAAGAAGGATCCTTTTTGGGCGAAAGCCCTACAAAAATCAATACCTATAAGCACATAAAAAGTCCCTCCTTTAACTTGTAAAAGAGGGACAGATATTATTTTAATTTTGGAATACTGGATAGTAAACCACTCAATACTTATAGTGTCGGGTATCTTATTGCTAACACTAATATTTCCTTTGTTAACTACCCTTACAAAACGTCAATTTTTAGTAATTCGGTTAGAGCTTCCTACTTGACAATACCTGCAATACCGAATTCAGACTTAAGAATATTGACATAATCTTGAGCTAGTCCTTCATCCTTAAATTCACCTATCATCACTTTATAGACTATTTTACCATCATGGTAGTCATTCAAAACTATGATAGGTTCCGCGAATGTTTCTTTCAATTCATTTACATACTTGAAGGTCTTCTTGAAATCACTGTATAATCCAACTTGCACTCGAAATTTTCCTTGTGATGGGTAGATAGCTCTATCAGATTCTACTTTTTTAGTGCGTGCACTAGACGGAGATGCGTTAAGTTCTTTGACAACTGGTCTTGTAGGGTTTCCGTTATTATGTTTCTCTAGAATAGCATGTAATTTTCGAGGAGACAAGGTTTCTTCAATTCGATCAATCAATTCCCCATCAGCATTAAATATGAGCATTGTGGGAAGGTATCTTACTTTATACTCCTGCTTCAAACTAAAGCCTTCAAATTCATCTATATCAACCTTTAGAGAAACATAGTTGTCATTAAGCATAGAAAAAACATTTTTATCATTGAAACTTGTTTCTTCCATCCATTTACATGGAGCACACCAATCTGCATAGAAGTCAACAAAAAATAGTTTCCCTTCCTTCTTGGCCTTTTTCTGTGCGTCGACCATAGAGCCTTGATAAAAATCAATATTGCTAGGAGTTGTATTTGCGTGCGTTTCGGTTCCCCAAGCAAGGAATGCGAAAAGCATTACGCAAGTGATAAGTCTGCTCATTTTCTCAGTTTTTAGAATTAATTAAATGTCAGTTGGTTATTTCTGCATTATCAGTTACCTACCAATTATGCAAAAGCTGTACCAACTGTGCCAGAATCAGATACTGATATATGAGAGATATATCATATGTAATATTTCAATAATATATTTATCACTAATAAATAGAGAGTAATATTTAATTGATGCATTTAATATTATTTTGAAAAAAAATCCAAATAATTTTTCGAATCAGTAAATGTGCACAAGAATTGAAGTACGATATATTGTTTTTTGGGCTTTAACCCAAAAAATTTCATACCTTCGCCGCTCTAAAATATTGATGTAATACATAACTATACTATGTCCAAAATCAAAGCAACGATAAGAGGTGTTCAAGGTGCACTACCTGATTATGTCTTGACTAACAAAGAGTTAGAAACCATGGTCGAAACCAACGACGAATGGATCACCTCTCGAACAGGTATAAAAGAACGACGAATTCTCAAAGGGGAAGGAAAGGCAGCATCTGATCTGGCTGCGGAGGCGGTAGAAAAGTTACTTGTGAAAACAAATACCTCTAAAGATGATATTGAAATGGTGATCGTCGCCACTGTTACAGGCGATCATACCTTTCCAGATACTGCTAATATAACTTGCGACAAAGTAGGCCTAAAGAATGCATTTGGATTCGATCTCATGGCAGCATGCTCTGGGTTCCTTTTCGGATTAACTACAGGCGCTCAGTATATAGAATCTGGTCGTTTGAAAAAAGTGATCGTAGTAGGTGTGGATATCATGAGTAGTATAATTGACTATACTGATCGCGCTACATGTATTATATTCGGAGACGGATGTGGAGCAGTACTACTTGAACCAAACGAAGAATATGGTATTGTTGATAGTGTCTTAAAAGGAGATGGCTCAGGAAGGCAATTCCTACAAAGAAAAGCTGGTGGATCCTTCATGCCTTTCAGCCAAAAAGTGATTGATGATGGAAGTCATTATGTATATCAAGAAGGCAGGACTGTTTTCAAACATGCTGTAAAAGGCATGACACAGGCAGTCCAAGAATTGATGGAAAGAAACAATCTGGAAGCTGATGATATTGCATGGGTGGTGCCGCATCAAGCAAACATCAGAATTATTCAAAGTGTAGCTTCTCAATTAGATTTTCCAATGGAACGTGTGATGCTGAATATTGAAAAATACGGAAACACAACATCAGGAACCTTACCACTATGTCTATGGGACTACGAAAAACAATTAAAAAAAGGGGATAAAATTATTCTAACTGCATTTGGTGGAGGCTTTACTTGGGGTGCTACATTGATTGAATGGGGATACGATTCCTAAAAGTAAATTTATAGTTATACTTTAGCTTTTGTGCAGCTAAATAATTGCAACTATATTTGCGTGAAATAAAACGAAATGGCAAGTACAAGTGATATCAAGAATGGTCTATGCATGAAGTATAACCATGACATATATTCAGTAGTAGAATTCTTACATGTTAAGCCGGGTAAAGGGCCAGCATTCGTAAGAACTAAACTAAAATCTCTGACGACAGGAAAGGTTGTTGATAATACATTCCCTTCAGGTCACAAGATCGAGACAGTTAGAGTAGAAAGGAGAAAGTATCAATATCTATATAAAGACGACATGGGTTATCATTTTATGGATACAGAAACTTACTCTCAAGTATTTCTTCAAGAAAAAATTCTTTCTACACCAGAGTTAATGAAAGAAGGCTCAACTATTGAAATTCTATTTAATACCGAGGACGATACGCCGTTAACGGCCGAAATGCCACAATATATAGTGCTGGAAGTTACATATACCGAACCAGGTGTAAAAGGCGACACTGCCACGAATGCATCTAAACCAGCAACTGTTGAGACTGGAGCAGAAATTAGAGTACCATTGTTCATTAATCAAGGAGACTTGGTTAAGATCGATACAAGGACTGCTTCATATGTTGAACGTGCAAAAAAATAAGATATGACTTTTAAAGAAATTCAAGAGTTAATCAAGTTGGTCAATAAGACGAACTTGTCGGAACTTAAACTTAAAGACGGCGATTTTGAAATACAGATTCGCTCAAAGGAATACATTAGGAATAAAGCTGGAATGAGTGATTCTCCGCAGATCATTTCAATGGCTCCTCAAATGCAAAGTGCACCAGCTCCACAGCCAGTTGCTGCCGCTGCCGAAATACCAGCAGCAAATAGTGCGGAAGCTGCGCCTACCAGTGATAGTGCTAATCTTATCGAAGTAAAATCACCAATTGTTGGTACTTTTTACCGTTCTTCATCGCCTGACAAACCTGCTTTCATTAAAGTGGGAGACACTATTAAGACGGGTGATGTAGTGTGTATTGTAGAAGCGATGAAACTTTTCAATGAAATCGAATCTGAGGTTTCAGGAAAGGTAGTTAAAGTAATGGTAGAAGACGCATCTCCAGTAGAGTACGATCAAGTTCTATTTTTAGTTGAACCAGCGTAAATATAGCGCTTAAACATACAATTATGTTTAATAAAATTCTTATCGCCAATAGGGGAGAAATCGCCTTGAGGATTATACGTACATGTAAAGAAATGGGAATTCTGACCGTTGCTGTTTATAGCACGGCGGATAAAGATAGTTTACATGTGAGATTTGCAGATGAGGCCGTTTGTATCGGACCACCTTCAAGTGCAGAGTCCTATTTAAGTGTTCCCAAGATTATGGCAGCAGTAGAAATCACGAATGCTGATGCGGTTCACCCAGGCTACGGGTTTCTAGCCGAGAATGCTGATTTTGCGGAAGTTTGTAAAGAATATAATGTAAAGTTCATAGGGCCATCTCCGGATATGATTCGCAAAATGGGAGATAAGATCACCGCAAAGGAAACTATGATCAAGGCAAATGTGCCGGTGGTTCCTGGATCAGGTGGATTATTAAAAAATGCAGAGCACGGATTAGAAGTTGCTAAAGAAATAGGATACCCTGTCATGCTTAAAGCTACCGCTGGTGGTGGTGGAAAAGGTATGAGAATCGTATGGAAGCCTGAGGAATTGAAAGAAAACTTCGAAAATGCTCAAAAAGAGGCAGCGGCTTCTTTTGCAAATGACGGAATCTACGTTGAAAAATTCATTGAAGAACCTCGTCATATTGAAATACAAATAATTGGTGACCAACATGGAAAAGTGATCCACTTGTCCGAAAGAGATTGCTCGATCCAACGAAGACATCAAAAACTTGTTGAAGAATGTCCTTCTCCCTTCATGACCGATGAATTGCGTGACGAAATGGGAAGTGCTGCAATTCGAGCAGGTGAAGCTATCAAGTACGAAGGTGTAGGTACGGTTGAATTTTTGGTAGATAAGTACCGAAAATTCTATTTTATGGAAATGAACACCAGAATACAAGTTGAACACTGTGTTACAGAAGAGGTGATAGATCACGATCTTATTAAGGAGCAAATCAAGGTTGCTGCTGGTCAAAAAATCGAAAACGATAGTTACTACCCTACTATGCATGCGATCGAATGTCGAATTAATGCTGAGGATATTTACAACGATTTCAGACCTTCAGGAGGCCACATAAAATCATTTCATTCTCCGAAAGGTCATGGAGTAAGAGTAGACACTCACGTGTATGCTGGTTATACTGTTCCTCCGTATTATGACTCTATGATTGCGAAACTAATATGTAGAGCACAAACTAGAGAAGAGTGCATCTTGAAAATGGCACGAGCTCTTGATGAATTTATTATTGAAGGTATCAAGACTACTGTTCCCTTCCATCAAATGTTGATGGATGACGAAGATTTCAAGTCTGGAAATTTCAACACTGGCTTCATCAATACTTTTGATTTCGGAGAGGAGAAAAAATAAGACTTGGCATTTCAAGTACTTGACAAAAAGAAGTAAATGAAACGACTAAAGTCTTTATTTAGTTATGTATCTGCGTACAAAAACAAAGTATACGCAACTATTGTCGCTCATCTTCTTTCTGCAATTTTCACTGTTATTAGCTTGCCGCTAATTATTCCCTTTTTCAATATACTGTTTGAGACAGAAAATGAACCTGTGCCCAGACCTGACTCGGCTGCACAAGTTGATCAACTACTACAATTCTATTTTTCTGAGCTGATTACTTCATATAGTAAACAGCAAGCACTACTGGTTGTGTGTCTTGCAATCATTGTTACTTTCTTTTTCAAGAATCTATTCCGGTACCTGGCCAGTTACTTTATCACACCAGTCAGAAATAGTATAGTTGCTGATATGCGTGACCGTCTATTTGGCAAGTACCTAAGTCTTCCTATGAATTTTTATAGCGAAGAAAGGAAGGGGAATCTTATTACACGAATGAGCACGGATATTACAGAAATCGAACACAGTATTTTGAATGTGTTAGAAGGTGCGTTCAAAGCTCCCTTTATCATTGTAGGTTGTCTATTTTTTATGTTTTACATCAGTGTAAAATTGACTCTATTTGTATTCGTATTGCTTGTTATTGTTATTTTTGTAATTGGTTCCATTTCAAGAACTTTAAGAAAAGAGAGTGGCCAGGCTCAGTCTTCTGTCTCAAGTATTGTCTCCCTTTTAGAAGAGAGTTTAGGTGGCATGAAAGTGATAAAGGCGTTTCAAGCAGAAGGTTTCCAAGAGGAAAGATTTGCAAAAGAAAATCGAAGATACAAGACAATCCTTACAAGAATCATAAGACGAAGAGATCTATCTTCTCCTTTGAGCGAATTCCTAGGAGTCACAATTGTCTCGTTGCTGCTTTTTTACGGATCCCAACTGGTATTTACTGATCAACTTAAAGCTGAAACTTTTTTTGCTTTCATTTTTGCCTTCTACTCTATCATCGAGCCTTCGAAATTACTTGCTAACGCATATTACAATGTCCAAAAAGGAATGGCATCCGTTGATAGGCTTGAAGAAATTCACAGGATTGATAATGAGATAGAATTAAGTCAGGGTACAGGAAAACTTGAATCACTAGAACAGGGTATTCAATTCTCCAATGTTTCTTTCAAATATCCTGGGTCTGAAAGTACTGTTCTCAATGACATCACACTAAACTTGCAAGCTAACAAAATCACGGCGCTTGTCGGTTTGTCAGGAGCTGGAAAAACGAGTTTAGTGGACCTTATTCCCAGATTTTATGATTCAACAGCTGGAACGATCAATTTTGATGGAAGGGAAATTAGGTCACTTAGTTTGAAAGGCTTACGCCAAAATATAGGACTTGTCTCTCAAGAAGCAGTACTATTTAATGACACGATTCGAAATAATATAGTCTTTGGACTACCCGACAAGACAGACGAAGAAATTGAGAGAGCAGCTCGCTTGGCACATGCTTGGGATTTTATCCAATCTACAGAAAGTGGTCTTGACAGTATGATTGGTGATAGAGGAGTCAAACTAAGCGGAGGTCAGCGCCAGAGACTAACTATTGCAAGAGCAATTTTAAAAAACCCACCGATCCTAATCCTTGACGAAGCGACAAGTGCATTAGATGCTGAATCGGAGCAAGAAGTGCAATCGGCACTGGATCTATTCATGAAAGATCGAACAACGGTCGTCATTGCTCATCGATTAAGTACAGTTATGCAGGCAGACAAAATCTATGTTTTACGAGATGGGCAAATTGTGGAAGAAGGAACTCACGTTGAATTAATAGAAAACAAAAATGAGTATTACCGGTTTGTTCAGTTACAAGAATTAAATAATCCCAGCTAACAAAACGAAAATTAATTCATTGATAATTTCAACCTCCAAGTAAAAGTACAACGTCCATAATTCTTCTATAAAAAATATTAAACTGAATCACGAACAATATTCCTCGCCTGGAACTATCTAAATTTACACTTCTCAACGCTTTATCCCAAAAGTCCGTCAACGTATCATGTAGCTAATTTATTTGCAAAAGTTAAGTTAAATTTCAAGAAACAACAACTCACTTCTAATCAACTACATATTAAGTATTTTAATAATATTATTCTTGTCATAGATATTGTAGAATAAAAGTAGTACTTTTAAACCTAGGTATACATTGCTAAGTATTAAGAAATTAGGCAAGAAAATGAGCTTGCCTCAATGATTGTTACGGTTACAGCTACTGAAAACCATGTATGACCTGCAAACAAAAAAAATATGAGGAATCTGTACTTTATTATATTTAGTTTATTGTCATTAAGTGCATTCGGACAAATATCGATTGACAAATTCAGTTTACCAACGCAGGGAGAAACACTTAAAACTTGGGTTTCAGCAACTGCCAATGTAGATTTAGGTACAACTGATGGGCCTCAAGTGTGGGACTTCACTTCACTTTCGAAAGACGTAGCAAACGATGTGACACTACTCTCACCAAGTGAAGGTTCTGTGGTCGTTGCTGACGCTACAATGCTAATCAAACAAGGTGATCTAGTTGAAAGATACTTGAAAACTGAGGAAATTGGTATACTAGAAATACATCTAAAAACTTTAGATCCTATTTTCGAAACTTTTGAAATATCTAATAGCTATGCATTACCACCTTTGTATAGAAAGACAACACTAATTTACGGGCAACAATATTCTAATGATTCCAAATATCAAGCTCCTATAGCATGGGATGACCTGCCTGACACAATTACAGGCTCAGTAGGACTATCATTTGATTCAATTCGTGTGAATACAAATTTCAACAGGACAGACAAAATTGATGCTTACGGAACTGTAAAATTACCAGATGGTGAATGGGAAGCTCTAAGAGAATCCACCACCTTAATCAGAACAGTGTCAATCGATGTATTCTTCTTAGGAACTTGGATTGAAGCTCCTATTGAAATAATAGAAACAGCATTAGGTGGGTTTGCAGACGTTATTGCTCCTGATACCACATATTCCACAAATTTTTATACAGATAAAGCTATTGAAGTATTAGCTGCATTCACCTTGAATGATGACGGAGAACCAGTAGGTGCGACCTTCAAAGCAGGTGGAGAAATAACCGACATTGATCTCTATACAAGCAAGAAAGCGGATGTTAGTACTTATCCTAATCCAAGCTTTGGTACGGTCAATTTCACATTTGAGAATTGCGCTATTGGTGATTACACCATTCAAATTTATAATGTCTTGGGAAAGAAAATACTTTCTAAGAACATTTCTGTCGATTCAACAAAAACGTCTAGGCTAGATCTCACAATGCTGAAAAAAGGAACATACCTATACTCAGTGTATGATTCATCAGGAAGTAAAATTACAACCAAAAGGATAGTGATTTTAAATCCTTAAGATATCTTAATGAATATTTCGGGTTTGAGTCGATATGAATGAGAAGTAAAACTTGACCTTTTGGAAGTAAAGTCAACGCAGGAATCATTCGTTTTAGAAAGAAAAAACTCGACAATTTGAATATTAAATAATTTACATCCACCATAACGAGGGTCATAATCATACACTCCCTTTTGCAGCCTGTTAAGACCCTATAGCAACATTTATTCGTTTTACGCTTGTAGTCCGAGGTTATTATCAAAAGACAAACTGTGATAATAATATATTCAAAAATTGAATCAAAGAAATTATGATAGGAGTCTCATTCATATTCCTACCATTTTAATTTTATACCAATTCTGTTTTAAGGTTTTACGTTATTTTCAAGAATTATTAAATCAA
>CALBVQ010000014.1 GCA_937969485.1 uncultured Saprospiraceae bacterium
AAGTTGATAGACAACTTTCATAAGCGCCTTACCCTGATCGGAATTCGATAATAATAGCTCCTTCTCTCTCTTCTTTTTAAGCTTTTCGAGCTTATTCGTATACAAAGTGATGTCTACTACCTTTTTCTTTATCAAGTCTCTTTCATATTCGAGGACTTCAACTTGTTTTTTAAAGTCATTGTAGCGCAAGGAAGCTTGCAGGTATTCCTGCCGTTCTTTTTCTATTTGTTTTTCCTTAGATCCTAAGACCTTTGCAAAAAGGGACTTCATAGAAAGGCCTTCTATTTCTTTGACATCCTTGTACTGCTCCTCAAGAATATCGTGTAGTTCATCCAGTTTTTTATAGGCATTATCAAGTTCTGCAACAGTGGCATTGAAATGATTTTGGACTTTTTCCAGTCCAACCAATATTTCTAGAGTTTCTTTTATCTGTTTTTGCGTATCCAATACTTGCTTTTCAGTTCAAAAGCGAAAAATAATGAAATATTTACATAGAAATTGCAGTAAAATCGATGAATCGTTATATTTTTCTCTCAAAATTAAAAATATGGGTTTCTTAGGAGAAATTAGAAAGTTATTATTCGGTGTAAAATCTGTTACAAAGTCAGGTGCTGAAAAGGTTGCAGACAAGAGTGTTGAGATAGGTAGAGAGATTCTTGAAGAAGGAGCTGATACTTATCAAAAGGGTAAGGTGATAGCAGGAGATGTCATGGACAAAGCTGCGGATAAATTTGATGATGTCAAAGACACGGTAGGGGATAAACTGGCTGATTTAAAAAATCGGGCAAAAAATATTCTCGACGATGCTGGAAGCAGCGAAACAGCACAAAAAGCAGGTGATTTCACAGAGAAAGTTGGAAAAAAGGTAATGGAAGTTGGTGGTGACGCTGCAGAAAAAGCTGCAGATCTGTCTGAGAAAGTAGGAGAGAAAGTGTTAAAGGCGAAGGATGCGATTATGGGAAAGGCCGAAGAAATAGGAGATAAACTTTCCGACAAATATGATGAAACTTATGAGAAGGCAAAGGCAATGGAGGCTGAGGAGGCCTTGAATCCCAAGGGGGAGTTTGCAGACACAAAGTTAGATGCTGGCGGTTCATTATTGGAGGGAAGCGATGATTTCTTTGCGAAAGCAGAGCGCTTTGCTGAAGGAGAATACCACGATAAAGATAAGGTGATAATCGGCGATGCTGAGATTACTAAGCCCGAAGGGAACCAAGGAAAAGAAATGGCTAAGCTTGCTGGATTTGAGGATGCAGATGGAGATGGTAATGATCTTGTTGATGATGCAATTATTGTAGAAGATGATCAGCTCGCCTTGCCAGCAGATGATGCAGATGTTACTGAAGTGGTTAGCGATCAATTAGAATCCGCAGAAGAGAAGGCTGCCGACATGGCAAGTATCGCTTCAGAAAAAGCAGCAGATGCAGTTGATTCTGTTAAAGAAGCAACGGGAGGTATCATGGATTCTGTAAAAGAGAAAGCAGGAAATGTGGTAGATGCAGCAGCTGAAAAGGCATCTTCAGTAATTGATTCTGCAAAAGATGCTGTTTCAAATGCGAAGGATTCAGCGGCAGATATGGCTAAGCAGGCTTCAGCGAAGATCGATGAAGTTACGGGTGATAAGCTCGATGATATGGAAGATATGATGGATAAAATGGCTGATGAATAGCTAAGTTTTATTCCATAAAAACATGATGGATTGTTCCTTTTTGGGGCAATCCATTTTTTATATGATAAGGCTTTGGGAACGCAAAGTGTTTTTTTTCTTTTGACGGAAGTCAATTTATTTATAACTAGAATATTTTTTCTAAACTTTTCTGTGGCTAACGCTATTAACCTATTATAGTTAGCGTTGAATATAAAATTTCTTAGAGAGAATTATAAATTTTGGGCTTTAAGCCCAAAAATCAATACAAAATGGTGGATACAAATAAGGTGGTAGAGGCATTGCGAACGATCATAGATCCTGGAACAGGACTTGATATAATTGCAGCTAAGTTAGTAAGTGAACTTAAGGTAGATGGAACAAAAGTTAGTTTTGCATTAAATAATAGCAAGCTTGACGATAAGCTTAAATCTCAAATGAATTTCCTCTGTATTTCGTCTATTCAGCAGGTGTATCCCGATGTCGACGTGCATGTTCATATGCACAGTGACGCACAGGAGCTGAAGGATATTGCGTTGCCGCAGGTGAAAAATATCATAGCGGTTGCTTCTGGTAAAGGGGGTGTAGGAAAATCTACAATGTCTGTAAATCTTGCTTATGGATTGAAGGAAAGAGGTTATGCCGTGGGTATATTGGATGCGGATTTATACGGACCGTCTCTGCCTACAATGCTTGGTTTACAGGGCTCAAGGCCCAAAGTCGAGAATATTTATGGCAAGAGTAAGATTAGGCCAATTACACACGAAGGTGTACATGTTATTTCTCTTGGTTTCATAATTGAACCAGAACAGGCAGTTGTTTTACGGGGCCCGCGACTAGGGGGAATCATCAAGCAGTTCATAAATGATTGTTTATGGCCGGAGCTTGATTTCTTAATTATTGATTTACCTCCAGGCACAGGCGACATACAGTTGACCATGGTGCAGACAGTTCCAGTTTCAGGTGCTGTGATGGTTACAACACCACAGGAAGTTGCAGTTGTGGATGCAGTTAAAGCAATGAACATGTTTCGATTACCCAATGTAAATGTACCTATCCTCGGTGTGATCGAAAATATGAGCTGGTTTACTCCCGCAGAATTGCCAGATAATAAGTATTATCTATTTGGAGAAGGAGGGGGAGCGCGCTTGGCGAAAGAATCCGCAACTTCGTTGCTAGGGCAAATGCCGCTTATAAAAGGGATCAGAGAAGGTGGAGATAGTGGTCATCCAGCGGTTTTGGGGGGAGATGAGGCAAGAGACTTGGCGCAACAACATTTCAAGAAAATTATAGATAAATTCCTTCAGCAGCTAGTAATTCGAAACGAAACTCGAAAAGCAACTGAAACAGTAAAAATAAATACGTAATTTTGTGCCATGATTCAGACAGATAAGGATAAAATACTGGAGGTCATTGACAGAGCACTAGATAGCGTACGTCCGCATTTAAAGGTGGACGGAGGGAATGTAGAAGTTGTTGATATTACAGATGATAATCTAGTGAAAGTTAAGTGGTTAGGGAATTGTCGGTCATGTAATATGTCGCATTTTACAATGAAGGCGGGAATCGAACAAACTATCAGAACAGTTATGCCTGAGATAACAGGCGTTGAAGCGGTAAATTAATGAGTAGAAGTAAATTATTTAAGAATATTCTGCAGAAGAATTCATTTCTCTGCGTAGGACTAGATACAGATAAGACCAAAATTCCGGCATTCTTGCTAGAATATGAAGATCCCATTTTTGAATTCAATAAGAGAATAATTGATGCGACTAAAGATCTTTGCGTTGCATACAAACCTAATATAGCGTTTTACGAAGCGGAGGGATTAGAAGGGTACAAGTCTTTACAAAAAACGATTGATTATATTCCTGATGATATTTTAGTGATAGCAGACGCAAAGCGTGGTGATATCGGTAATACTAGTGAGCGATATGCCAAGGCATTTTTTGAAAAATTGAATTGCGGTGCGATTACGGTTGCACCATATATGGGAGTGGACAGTGTCACGCCATTTTACAATTATCCCAATAAGTGGATAATCCTTTTGGGGTTAACAAGTAATGTCGGAAGTAGTGACTTTCAGATGATCCAGGATAAGAACAATCAAGAATTGTACAAAACAGTCTTGCAGAAGGCTAGTTTATGGGGGACGCCGGACGATACGATGTTTGTAGTAGGTGCCACTCATCCAGAGAAGTTCCGAGAGATACGAGAGATGTTACCAAAGCACTTTTTTTTAGTACCAGGAGTAGGAGCACAAGGAGGCAGTTTAGCTGAGATTTCGAAGTACGGGATGAATGAAGAAATAGGCCTATTGGTTAATGTTTCGAGGGCAATTTTATATGCTGGAACTGATGAAGAATTCGATATTGAAGCTCGAGTGAAGGCAATGTCTATTCAGAAAGAGATGGAAGATCTACTTTATGCGTCGATGATGGGGAGCATGGATGATTTAGGTGATTTTAATATGGAGGAATTGGATTTAGATGGTGATGTCAACTTTGACATAGAGCTAGATTAAAGGAGAAATTTCAGTGGAAAGATATCTTCTTTTCAACACTGATAACATTACCTTGCTTGTTAGTCACCGCTGAGCTAGATTGCATGTGAATGAGGTATTGTTGCTAAGTATGAAAGCTAAATTTAGAGTTTTGCGAGCAATTGGATTCTGAGGAGAATTTTATCATCTGAATGATACAGTGAATTCGTATATTGGCTGTAAATTCTTAGTATGGAAGCTATAATCAACTATTTCGAAACGATTCCCTCACTACATAGAACATTAATCCTTGTAGGGGGAATAAGTATTTTTTGGATTTTAGAAGGTTTCTTTCCCATCGTGCGGTTCAATTACAAGAAATGGAAGCATTCCGCTCCTAATTTCTTCTTTACTTTTACAACAATTGTCGTAAACCTGGTATTTGCTTTTGCAATTGTTTGGTTAAGTGATCAAACGCAAGTTTGGGAATGGGGAGTATTTCATTGGCTAGGCGGAGTACATATTATTGTCAAGCTAATTATCGGTGTAATGCTGATGGATCTAGTGGGTGCATGGCTGATTCATTGGACCGAGCACAAGATTCTATTTTTATGGAGATTTCATGTAGTACATCATACGGATGAGCATGTTGACACAACAACTGCTCTCAGACATCATCCGGGGGAGAGTGTTTTTAGAGCAATTTTTACCTGCTTAGCAATACTTATAGTAGGAGCACCAATCTGGCTAGTCATGCTATATCAAAGCGTTTCTGCTGTTTTTTCTCAGTTCAATCATTCGAACTTAAAGTTACCTTCCAAATTAGATAAGTTCATTAGCTACGTGTTCGTTACTCCTGGTATGCATAGGGTGCATCATCATGAAACAGCTCCGTACACTGATAGTAATTATGGGAATATCTTTAGTATTTGGGACCGTATGACAGGTAATTATTCATGGCTTGCATACGAAAAAGTCAAGTTTGGCCTTGATACCTACACTGCTAAAACTCAAGATTTAGGTGATTTACTAAAAGCACCATTGCATCTCTATTCAGATCGAGTAAAGAAATAGCTGAGTTTGTGTAATCTGCAGTAAATGAGAGGTTTGTGGGTTATGAAGTGCTATGTAACTTTCAATTGTCCTTAGAGGTGAAATGTAAACGAAACGAGGGGAGTTTTTTTTTTTTGATTGGTAGCACAAAGTAGTTTTAGTCTTGGGTATTATATTGAAAAGGACTATCATTTAAATATTTTTTATCATATCTTTAAGTTGTAAAGTAACTTAACTCTATCATAATGAGGGGCATAAAGCCAGATTTGTACGGTTATTAATTTTCAAA
>CALBVQ010000015.1 GCA_937969485.1 uncultured Saprospiraceae bacterium
GGACGTTCCCATTATCGAAGCAGTTTCAGCTCGTAGTAGATATCTTAATGCATATTTCGGGTTAAATCAAGTACAAGGCAGAAAACGCAAGGATAGCCTTAGCTATCATGAGTATTTCTAACGAAGTAATTGCCTTTATAAACTTGAAAATATGCGAAATTCTAAAACAGATTTGGTATTAATGCATATTTCGGGTTTAATAGTAAATAGATTAAGAATAATTACATTTGTAAAAAACTGAACCAATGCCAACCCAGCTTATATCGTTGATAAAAATTGTTCTAGCAGTAGTGACTATCATTTTCAGTGCTCAATTTAGCTACGACTTGCAACTCGGAGAAACTATTGTTCCCATCACAGGCCAATCACTTGCGGTGCTTTGTTGGGCATTTTTTATGAGACCTTCTGAATCTTTCACAGCTGTGCTGGTTTATATATTGCTTGGTGTTTATGCTTTGCCGGTTTTTGCAAATAATAGTCAGGGAATGGAAGTGGTTATGGGAGCGACAGGTGGTTATCTTATAGGATTTCTTCTTGCATCGTTGATTGTATCGTGGGTTCGTGATCCCTATAAGAAGGAAAATCCGTTCAGCGTCCTACTTCTAATGATTTTAGGTACTGCTATCATACTTATATGCGGTATGATCCGATTGAGTATATTGATTGGTTTTGAGGAAAGCGTACAAGCTGGTTTATATAATCTTTGGCAAGGAGCTGTAATTAAAATAATTCTTGGCACATTGATTTGCTATGTGATTCACCTGATTTTTCGTTTTGCAACACCTAAAAAATACAAAACCAGCTAAAATTATGATCACCGCATTAATTCCGCTTAAAATGCTGTAATTCGTAGTTGCATCAGCTCTGAAACATGATGCTAAGGCTAACAGCATATTACAACTTCAACTTCGCAATTGAGGCTAATCCAAGATCATTAGCTCATTCGATGTAGATCCAGAAATTCTAAATCAAAATGGTATATCAAGTACAACAATAATCTCACATGAGTTTGTGAGGATTCCTCATATCTTTCACAATGAAAACCCATAATATTGCATATTCCATCGCAATAAGGTAATAGTAAAGTTCCCCTCCTTCGTAGTATTTCGAATAACTAAAAATTCCAAGGAAAGACCAAAATATGCCATATCGCAAATCCGTGAATATCGACAAGAATACAAGTAGAGCGATATACCAAGGATGCACAGTTGTACTTAAACTGTAGTACACAGTAAATGCAATAATCATATAGGTGCAAAGGGATTGGATAGAAACGCCTTTCTCCTTCCAGGCTAAGAACAGGATAGTAACAGCAGAAATTATGGCAAGTACAGGACCAAGTTTACTTATAACATTGTAACCTTTTGTAAGGAAACCTATTTCTCGAAATACATAGTAGAAACTGGCATTAAATTCGAATTTTTGAAAGTAGAGATCAAGTCCTTTTCCGAAATTCTCATAACTACCCCATAACATTGGGGCAAAGAGAATTATCATAACAACAGCAAAGTAAGTGCCCTGCTTCAACCACTGACTAAACGGAATTCTACGGAGCATAAAAGGAAGCGCTAACGCAGTGACCAACTTACTCGAAATAGAAAACCCTAGGCCGAACAGCCCTTTTAGCCATGATTTTTGGGCCAACGAGCCCCATAAAAATACAGCGAACCCAAAAATCATCAACACCTCCATGTGCATATTTCCCATCAGCTCTACAAGCACCAGCGGATTCAGCAAGTAAACGAAAATCCATTTCTTGTCTTTTCCTATATGCTCCAACACCTTAACACCAAATACAAAGGTTCCTACCTCCGCCGCAAATAAAATAGCTTTTATAAAAATCATTTGTCCGAAAAGGCTATTCGGAAGGACGAATGACGCTGAAGCGAAAATGGCTTGCAACACTGTGGGATATACCGAGTAATAGCTAGGAGAATTCATTTCAGACAGTAAGATCCTATGGAACTCATTCAAATCTAAGGAAACATTAATAGGTAGAGCTGCGTATGGGTTTACTCCTTGTGTTACTAGCCAACCATCCCAAAGGAATCGGTAAATGTCGTCACTCAATCCAGGAAAAAAAAATAGGGCAATAAAGCGCAGACCAAAAGCCAGACCGAGCATCACCTTCCAAGGAATCTTAAAAACGAAAAAGCCATACGCAAGAAAAGCGACGGTATAAAAACCGAAAATCAGAGGAAAATCATCAATCTTGACGAATATCAATAAGGCGAGAATCGATAAGATATAAACAACGACTGCACTCCTTATTTTAACTACTTCCATTATCTAAGCGCAAGGTGCTTTATTGAGAAAAAACAAATTGAACCGTATCCAACTGCAAGTAAAATATGAAACAAAATGAATGACATATTACCTGTCAATACACCTTGAACAATTGCTAGGATGAAATACAAACATAAGACGCCTTCTAAAATTGTAGTGAATGGAATCTTCTTAGCTAGATAGTTCTTCTTATTCATCTTATCTGCTATTGTATTCAAATTAAACTTAGGCGTCCTTATAAATGCTGACTTTTTTCCTCGATATCCTTGCAATACAGCAATTGAATTATGTAAAGATAAGCCCATTGATAAGGCTAAAAACACCGGAAATAATAGAACAAATTTCAATAAGTTCTTTCCAAATTTTTCACCAGCCCATGCACCTTTCACATTTCCTACATAGTAGACTGCCATGATAGATAACATCGAAGTTAAGAAAATGGCAAAGTACTTCATAGGGAAATTTACTCCTTCCATAAGAAACAAAACTGGCACTGAAAACACGCCCACGATAAAAACACACAAGAAAATCGACGAGGACAATAAATGCAATGTGGCATGAAATTTCTTTACGAAAGAAAGATCAGCCTTCCATACTGTTGGCAATAACTTCTTTGCAGTCTCTGCTCCACCCTTCATCCACCTATGCTGTTGAGACTTCAGACCATTCATTTCAGCTGGCAACTCAGCAGGACTAACCGTATTTTCCAAGTAATAAATCTTGTATCCTTTTAACTGAGCACGTACACTTAAATCAAGATCTTCAGTTAATGTATCTGCCTCCCAGCCACCTGCGTCCTCTATCGTTTGCTTTCTCCACACACCCCCTGTACCATTAAACTGTAGAAAATAGTTCCCGTTTTCTCTTCCTACCTGCTCAACCGTAAAATGTACATTCAATTGAAAAGCCTGGAGTCGAGTGATAATCGAATAGTCTTCGTTTATATGTCCCCATCTTGTTTGGACAACTCCTATTTCTGGATTCGCAAAATGAGGAATTGTTCTCATCAAGAAATCTGGATCAGGCATAAAGTCAGCATCGAAAATAGCAAAAAATTCACCTTTAGCGTGTTTCATATCCTCTTTCAGCGCTCCTGCTTTGTAGCCTTTTCTATCTTCACGAGTCACTTGCACAATATCAAATCCCTTTGCCTTGTATTCCTCCACTTTTCTCGCTGTAATCTCTACTGTCTCATCCGTAGAATCGTCCAATACCCTGATTTCATAGCGGTCTTTAGGATAATCAAATTTTACAATATTATCTATCAATCGCTCAACAACATACATTTCATTAAAGATAGGCAGTTGCACCGTCACAAAGGGATACTCACCAGATCCCATTTCTACAGAATCCACCACCTTATCATGTTTGTAATATTTGAATAACAAGTGGAATTGCATCAGGCAAAAAGCAGCAATGTAGGTCAATGCCACTATGTAAATCCCGAAAACTATATAGGTCACTACTATCATATCAATTTAAATATCGTCCACAAAATTTTATGCCCAGCAAGTATAGTGCCTTTGACCGTTCCACTAACTTTTGAAACGCCTATTCTTTTTCGGTAATTTACCGCAACTTCTTCACACTTCATCTTTAATTTTGCCGCCTTAACTTGCATTTCTACCGTCCACCCAAAATCTTCATCTTGCATATCAATCTCAAGCAAACTACTGTATTTCACTGCCCTGAATGGCCCAAGATCTGTAAAAGTGTACTTGTAAAACAACTTGATTAAGTTTGTCGCTAACCAATTACCAAATATCTGTTGGGGAGTCATCGAACCTGCCTGTAAATCACCAAGCGCGCGACTGCCTATGACCAATTCTACATCTCTTTCAATAATAGGATTCACTAAGTCCACCATCTCCGCAGGATAATCAGAATAATCTCCATCTATAAAGACAACAATATCTGGAGCAATTTCATTCTTGGCGATATGAGCAAGTCCTACCAAACAGGCATATCCGTAACCCTTCTTAGCTGCTAGGAGAACTGTCGCACCAGCATTTTTAGCAACATTAGCCGTATCATCCGTCGATGCATTGTTACACACAATAACTTCACGTACAAGACCTTGAGGAATTTCACCAACAACCTTCCCTATCGACTTTTCTTCGTTAAAGGCAGGTATCACAACATCAATTATCACAGGTGAATTCATCGCTCGCAAAGGTAACGTATTTACTCATATTAGTATTCTCAAATCGCGCATTGGTTGTCTGACAAAAAACATTTACCTGAATGAAAATAGGGCAAATTATAAAAAGTAAAGAATAGGTATGCTTCGTATTAATGAAAGTTAACGAGAGACACAGGTGGATTCGTTAATTGATACAGTTTGTAAAACACAATTAATCATAGTAAATCAGTAGAAAAAACAGAATAGGTATTAGTTACTTTTGAAGAATGCGTGTATTGATTCATAATTCTAAGTTGATTCACCTAAGTCTTCTGTAGTAGCTTGGTTTGCGTTACTTACTTGACAATAATAGGTAAACTAATCTCTTTTAGGCTTCTGCCAAAAAAAACGCATCATCTTTTTACTTCCCGGTAGAACAACGCAACAATTCTACCCGAAATATGCGCTAAGGTTTACGTCATGAGAACTTAGTGCCTATTTCGGGTTCAATGGCCTCAAGATAGCCAGCTCAACAACTTAGTAGCATAGAACCCTTTTGGCGAAAGCCAACTTCTGCAACAGATAAGAACCATGTAATGTGATCACAACAACTTTATGATCTTGAGCACTGACTCGCAATTTGCCACAGCAAGAAAATACATACCAGAAGGAAGAGCTTCAAACGAGTATGAACTCTTTTTACCCTGAAATACCAACTTTCCGGCTGCGTCATACAAGGTAATTTCGAAATCTTCATTCAAATCCACATCGTAGTAAAACGGATTAGGTGAAACTCGCACTAGATCACAATAAGATTCATCGGAACATTCGGAGTAGCTGAAATCAACATAAATACTATCTCTTTGGAAACCACATTTTTCAGTCTCAACATCAACATAGTACAAACCTGCTTTCGTAATATTTCTCTGAGGCTCCGTAGATCCATCATTCCACAGATAAGACCATGCATTCTCCTTTGTAACATCGAGAAACAGCGATGAACTTGAACACACCGTAGTGTCAGAAACTAGAAAAGGATCAGAAAAAACTTCTGTTTGGTAGTCGTAAATCAGGTTCGGTAATCCCCAGGTTGAAACTCTACCACCAAGATCAACTGAACCGATCTGTGGATTTAAATCATTGGGGTTTTCGATCGTAGTCAAGCTTGTCATCCCATTTAGTCGAGCAGCATAAAGCTTTTTATCAGGCCCTATTTCAATAGTACCAAAGGCTATGTTGCCAATAGTTACACGATCTTGCGAACTCGAAATATCTTCAGCTAGCAAATCGTACTGATAAATTCCATACCTAGGCAAGGTTTCCTCTCCGGTGCTTTGATAAAGCTTTGTATTATCAGGCGAAAAGCAAACCCCATAGGAGAGGTATAAGCCTTGATTAAAATTTTGAGTGATCTCTCTTGCATTGGAAAGTCTACCAGTTTCGTTGTCGAAATCTAGAAGTTCCAAGTGCCACGTTGAAACTGCCCAAGAATCAACCACATCGTAAATGGCTGACCATGTTGAAGCGATCATTTTACCATTTGGCGATGCCTTCAAGCATCCGATGGCACTAGATGTTTCGCAGCATCCCGTGTTTTCTTCCATTGCGGAACCAACGGCACTTATTACAGCTTGTTTTTCCACACCGTCACAAGTAATCAAAAAACTATGATATTCGTCACTTCTGAACGGGTGAGAAATCAACCAGAAATCACGTCCATTTGCATGTGAAATCACCGTCTGCTTCTCTGTCGCACGATCAAGTAAATGGACATTCTTTTCGATCACTGCACCTTGACCGTTATTCATTGACATGTCAACAACTGAATATTTCAAGCCATGAGATAATTGAGCCCCAATTGTAAATATGAAATAAAGTTGATCATCAAGTGGCCAAGGGACTATAATTGCTGATTGAGTAGTTGACTGATGTCCATGAAGATTACTTCCATTTTCCATAACCTCATGATCCTTACTCATCACGGTCACGCCATTTGTATAAAAAAGTAACTCTCCGTTCTCGTTGGAAATTGTCGCGCATCCCTCTGCAGTTAATATCTCATTATCTAGAAGTGCAGTGGGCGGATCGGTATGAAAATCTAGGCCACAACCATAACCGAAATACCACTGCTTAGCTTGATTTTGGCTATGTCCTTGGAGGGAACAAAAGCAGATAAGAAAGATACTTATTAAACTACGCATGAAATAACTTAGTGGTTGGTATGTAGCCCTAAAAGCTAAATATAGCAATAAAACTAGCTTGAATTATTAATTTTTGATAAGCAAGGTGTTTACCTGAGGCCTATCCTCAATAGACACACTTTACTCTATTGAAGACGAAAAATATGCCTTGGAGGTTGGCTTACGCCAAAAAAGATATTATCCAGCTGAATACCTAGTATAGGATTTACTATTTCTTCTCTTGCGGAAGCGCTGGTAGTGGCTTGTCCTGACCGTAGCTTGCGAAGGGAATGGATGAGCGGCATCGCGAACCACGAACATAGCGACCCGAAGGGTTCCGCCCTGCTTAATTTCTCAACTAAATCCAAATAATATTAGGGTTTAAGCTAGATAATTTGCTTGGAAAAAGATTCAAAAAAGAAGTGGGCTTCCGCCAAAAGAAAAAAATGCACTTAGCCTCGAAGACTACATAAGAGTATAAATAATGGAATTCTGGATGCTCAATATAATAGTCTTTCTATCAGTATGTTGTACATTTATATCAAGCTAAAAGGAACCTGAAGCTGCATCCAACCACTAACTATACTTCTATGAAAACACCATTCCTCCTCCTAATCCTCTTACTATTCTGCATTTCTGCCTCTAGCCAGGAAATTGTGATCAATGAAATTATGTCCTCCAATATTTCTTACTTGCTGGATGAAGATGGCGATGCTAGTGACTGGATTGAACTTTACAATCCGACGAATTCAGACATCAATTTGATGAAATATCAGCTTTCCGATGACGCCGAGAATTTAACAATGTGGCAATTCCCTGATATTACTCTGGGACCCAAAGAATTTCTTACCGTATTTGCATCGGACAAAGATCGAGCTATCGCAAATATGGAATTGCACACTAACTTTAAGATAAAGGCTACAGGTGAAGAACTCTTTTTAAGTTATGATGGGCTTTTAGTACAGACAGTACCCGCTGTAGAGCTAGGAGATAACAAGAGCTATGGTTTACATTCCGATGGGAACGCACCCTTTGTAGTCTTTACAAATCCCAGCCCATTTGGGTCAAATAATTTTTCTGTCGTCTCTCATAGCATCTACTTTAGTAAAGTTGGTGGAGTATATGAAGAAGCATTTCCGTTATCAATTACAACCGATCTTCCAGGGAATAAAATCTACTACACGACAGATGGAACAACTCCTTCGTCGACTTCGTTTTTATATTCGACTCCTCTAACATTAGATGAGAACTTGTTTTCCACGGCTAACATTAGTCAACTGCAAATTTCAACGGATGATCGGCACGACCCACCGCAAGTATCGTCTGTGTTGAAAGCAATTGTAATACGAGCTGCAATCTTTGATTTAGAGGATAACCAAATATCTGAAATTGCTACTAATAGCTACTTTATCAAAGAATTAGGAATTGACCACAGCGCCTTGCCTATAGTCTCCATCACAGCTAATTACGATGATTTATTTAGTCACGAAACAGGAATATTTGTTCCTGGCATTCACTACAATGAAGTTGACCCTAACTGGACAGGTAATTATTATCAACGAGGCAAAGAATGGGAAAGGGAAGTCCATATCGAATTTTATGAAGGAGAAAATTCTGGTTTCAAGCAAAACGCAGGGTTACGAGCCCATGGAGGCAATTCAAGAAAATACCCGCAAAAAGGAATGAAACTTTATGCTAGAAGTGATTACGGCGATTCCCGATTCGAGTATCCATTGTTCCCAGATAGCCCCATGGAAAATTTTAAAAGATTAACATTAAAGCCATTTTCTTCCTCTTGGACGAAATCCGGAATTGAGGATTACATTTCAGGGAACATCGCAAGAACAATGGATGTTGAGGCTGCTCCAAGTAAGCCGGTAGTCTTATACTTAAATGGAGAATATTGGGGTATATATTTTTTACAAGAACGAATAGGCCGTTGGTTTTTTGCGGATAACTATGGTGTACATGAAGATAGTGTAAACATTGTCAATGGTTGGTGGGGAGAAATCGTAGAAGGAGACAATCAGGATTTCATTGATTTGTACGAATACATTAATACAGAAGATTTAGAGATTCAATCGAATTACGAAGTGATTGACAAGTGGATAGATATTGACAATTTTATTGATTATCAATTTTTAGAAATTTTCATAGCAAATTACGATTGGCCGAACAACAACATGAAATGCTGGAAGCCACAAAAAGAAGGAGCCAAGTGGAGATGGATATTTTATGATGGAGATGCGGCGTTGAGGTCAACCGAAAAAGACAGCTACGATCATGCACTTGATACAGGAAGTGATCCTTGGCCAACCAATGCTACATCGACACTATTTCTTCGTAAACTACTTGCCAATCCCACGTTCCATGCTAAGTTTTTCAGTAGGGCGGAATATTTACTGAATAATCAGCTTAGCAACTCATTGACAAGAAATTACCATGAGCAAGTGGTTGAAGACATTCGCTGGGAAGTCCTGAATCAAATTGACCGCTTTCATGCGCCATTAGATCATGCAGCATGGACAACAAAAGTCACTAATTGCTCTAATTTTCTCAACTTAAGGTCTTGCATCATACAAGAACTTACAAAGGAACGCTATAATAAAAACTTCGCTCTAGATGAATGCATAACAGATTTTGAATTAAGTGACATTACTAGCACGTCTATTTTCCCCAATCCCAACAATGGCGAATTTACGATTGAACTTACATCTAGTTCTAATTTTACGGGCACCTTGCATATAACCAATCTACTTGGCCAATCATTCAAATCAATTGGTTGTACAATATTCGAGGGTAAAAACAGAATAGCAGTTAGCGAAACAGATCTGCCTAAAGGTATTTTATTTGTGAGC
>CALBVQ010000016.1 GCA_937969485.1 uncultured Saprospiraceae bacterium
TCTTGCCATTTCAACCAAATTTATTAATTGGAACGTTGTAATGAGGCTTGAACTACCAATGGAATATAATACCAATTCTGTTTTAGAATTTCGCATATTTTCAAGTTTATAGAAGCAATTACTTCGTTAGAAATACTCATGATAGCTAAGGCTATTCTTGCGTTTTCTGCCTTATAGTTGATTTAACCCGAAATATGCATTAAGATATCTATTACGAGCTGAAACTGCTTCGATAATGGGAACGTCCAGCTCTTTTGATGCTCACCGTGATGGTGACCACGGCTGTGCTTCAAAAGAACTGTTGAGCTCCCATACTCTTTGCATTTTAAGCTCTCATGACGAAAACCTAATACATAATTCGGGTTTAATAATTTTTGAAAATAAAGTGAAACCTTAAAACAGAATTGGTATAAGTTTTCATGAATGAGGCATAGCATCGCTATGAGGACTGAGTAAAAATTAGCGAAGCACTATATTTCGCAGGAAGTTCAAGACGTAATAAATTTTCCAATTGATAACTTGGCTTCAGGCTCTCATGACGAAAATCTAATGCATAATTCGGGTTAAAATTAAGCTCATACTTCTCCCGTCACGAAATCATTCAAGCCTCAAAAAAAACTGTCAGTTATCTGAGGTCAATAAGTCCACAATGCCGCCCACGAAAACTAACTCGTGACACGATTAAAAATCTTTACGAATGTAAATAATTTAGGTAGTAGCCGTAGTGATGACTGTCGACTTGGTGTGGAATTAATCTAGACCTTCTCCTGCTCCCTCTTCCTCTTACTCTTGAAAAACTTAGGATTAATGGCGAGTAAACCAAATGACTCACTCCCATCCTTCGTAGTTACAGAATGATGAGCTCCATGAGCTCGTAGAATAGCTCTACTATATTTACCGTCCAATTGTTTAAACCACTTGAAGCGCCTATGAATATAAACATCATGAATTAGGAAATATGTCAACCCGTATAGTGATATTCCTATACCTACGAAAAGTAGTGGAAAGTACCCATCTACAACAGATCCCAATATATAGCAAATCATTGAAGGCAAAGCGTAAACTATAAAAAACCGATCATTCTTTTCGAAAAATTTGTCATGTGGCTCGTGATGATCTTGATGCCAACTCCATAAGAATCCATGCATCACGTATTTGTGGGTAAACCACGCCATAAATTCCATGCCTGCATAAGCACCAATCACAATCAATAAGTAAATAAACCAAGACATCGGCAGCTATTTTGTACGCAATATACAACGGCTTTATTAAATTTTTGTTCACCTCCTCTATTTTCCATCATATTAAATATATATTTAATATATAAAGTGCTATCTTAGTGCCATAATCGATATTCTATCCCAAAAGTAGTTTGCGAAAAAACTACAATATGTCTATCCAAAACCGTACATCTAAGCTTCATCCGCTTTTTTGTTATACCGCTATTACTCTCACTACGACATTAATCTGTCTGTTAAGTAGGCATTTTATTGCTAATAGCCAACTCACTATCGACTTTGAAAACTTACTTGACTTTCCATTGGAAAGCTATATTTACCTAGGCTTTATCGTTGGCTTGGCGTTGTTGAATTTCTCATTTGGCATCTTTCTCAATAATAAGATAAAGGAGCATAATCTTTCGGTAAATAGCAGGCTTGCTTATTTTTCAGTCGCGTCCATCGCTTCTTTGCCTTTGCTCTACCTGTACCCTGCAAACATCTCGATTCTTTGGTCCTTTTTGGGCTTGACCCTGTACACCCTTATCACAGATCTCTTTATTAACCCCAAAGAAAAAAACCTCACATGGCTCATTGCCTGGATCGCAGTTCTTTCTGGGGGAATGGCTGTGGTTCTATTCGATGGATACCTAGAATATGACGTTAATAAAAGAGAGGATATCGCACGTCAATTATACAATCAACAAGACGATGAGTCAATCGCTGACTTCAGCCAACTTCAAAATACATTGAAATCTGAAGGTTTTATCGAGCAATTTCTTTCTGTCCCTAAACCCTTTAAGATACATAGATCCGAGTTTAACGAAGTGAATAATCACATTCTCGATCCACTTGGTGAAAAGAAATACGATTACATTGTCAACGCATTTGATGAGGACGGCGAGTCCATGATATACGAGTCTTACACCTCCTTGTCGTATTACGATAGATTTATTTCTAGAAGTGATACGATTTCTGACGAACTCTACTTTAATCCTATCAAAAATGCGTATTTGACCACTTGGGAAATGACCTTGAAGGACAGTTGTTCGTACAGCATTTTTCTTGAGCAATATCCTCAAGGTTCACACTTAAATAATTACGCCAGCCTAGGTAAATATGACTTTGCGTATTTTAAAGACGGAAAATTGAATTCTACTTCGAATCGATACATTCTAGCGTCAACTGATCACACCCTTCAGCTGGGTGTCAATGAGTCTGTGAAAATGGTCCGAGAAGGGTACAGTGATTTATTCGTTCAATTGGACGAACGTTCACTGATGAAACTTTCTCGAAAGTCAGCTAAGTTGATTAAGCCCATCAGCCTTTTTAGTTTCATCTTTATTTATATCTCAATAATCTTAGGGTTTTTTACTGCAGCGAATCAAGTCTATCCTACCTTCCCTACTTATATGACATTTAAGACAGGTAAATGGAACTCTCTCAAGCATAAACTCCAACTTTCGATTATTAGCTTGATTCTTTTTTCCTTTCTTATAATAGGAATTGTCACGATCCTCTATTTCCAAAACTTATCAAGTGAATACGATAATGATATTTCAAGAGAAAAGGCCTATGCCTTAAAAATGGATATTGAATCTTTCATTGCGAATCAGTCGGAGACAGCATTGAAAGACGAGATAGATATCCTTGCAGCAAAGCATCAGTCTGAAATTAATATATACTCTGATAATGGAAATTTATTGACATCTTCTGTCCCGAAAGTTTTTGAGAAAGGAATTTATCCGTCTACTGTGAAGTGGAATGATTCTGGGGCTTACGCCCAAAGTTCAGACAATATAACTTTGAAGCAAGATTCTAAATTTATGGGTTTGGATTATCAGTTCGCTTATTTTCCTGTAGAGCTCGCAGACGGAGCAATATTGGTAGAGAATCTGCAGGTCCCTGTTGTAAAGTCCCATAGCAAGGTGGCTGACTTCGTAGGTACTCTATTAAATATTTATGTAATTCTCTTTTTATTCTCGGGTGCATTAGCCCTTATGGTTTCGCATAACATTACGAAGCCAATCAAACAACTAGGTCTTAAGATTAAGAAACTTAAGCTAGGAAGCAAGAACGAGCCTATCCACTGGGAATCTACAGATGAGATAGGGGAGTTGGTGCATAATTACAATGATATGGTTGTTAAGCTGGATGATAGTGCAAAGGTAATCGCACATACGGAGCGCGACATGGCTTGGAGAGAAATGGCAAAGCAAGTCGCACATGAAATAAAGAATCCACTTACTCCCATGAAACTTTCTATTCAGTATCTTCAGCGTGCTATCCAGCATAATCCTGAGCATACAGATGAATTAGTAGCCAATGTTAGTCGGACATTAATCGAGCAAATTGATAACTTGAGCAATATTGCAGGTGCCTTTAGTAATTTTGGAAAGATGCCACAATCAAGCAATGAAAAAGTGATCTTGAATGATGTGCTATCTGCAGTCTACGATCTGTTTCGGAAACGGAACGACATGGATATTAAGATGTATGAGCCTATTGATGAGTTATACGTGTTTGCCGATAGAAATGCTTTGATTCGTATTCTGAATAATCTTGTAAAGAATGCTATTCAAGCCATTCCTACTGATAGAGAGGGAAAGATTGAGATCAAGTTGTACAAGACTGACAAGCAAGCCGTAATCAAAATCACGGATAACGGAGTAGGTATCCCAGAATCTAGAAAGGATAAAGTTTTCCTTCCTAATTTCACAACCAAAAGCTCGGGGACTGGCTTAGGGCTTGCGATATGTGCGAATATGGTCGAAGGTTTCAATGGAAAATTAGATTTCTCAACTGAAGAAAATATTGGTACAAGTTTTTACCTGCAGATTCCTCTTATGCATGTTAATGACAATTTTGTCACTCAAGAACGAGTTGTCTTAGATTAACGTCAATTTCAATTTATAATAATATACCTTTGTGTCAGGGATAGTTCATCGCGCTCGTAAGAGTGAGGAAAGTCCGGACAACGTAGAGCACTGCACCATGTAATAAATGGGATGCACGTAAGTGTAGACAGAAAGTATCGCAGAAAATAACCGTCCGCCTTTAGGTGGATAAGGGTGAAAATGTGAGGTAAGAGCTCACGGTCGCATGGGGTAATTCATGCGGTGGATAAACCTTGCAGGTTGAAATGCCACGTATATTATGGTTTGAAGACTGCTCGTCTGAACAACCTTTTGGTTGTGCCATAAGGGGTAGGCAGAATAGATAAATGATGAACACTTTTCCTTGGAGAAGTACAGAATCCGGCTTATTTTCCTTTTTTCTTTTGGGCGTAAGCCCAAAAGAATTTTCTTTCTTTTCGTTCCGCTTTATTTTATCATTCGATACTCTTCGTCTAATCACAATTCTGTTTTAAGGTTTCACAGACTCTCAGAGTGAAGTGCGTTATCGTTTCAAGGAATCTAACCCTGCAGCGAGTGGGCTGGAAATCGTAGCTGCTAATGACGAATTAGTTCTTCATTTCAGAAATGTAGCTTGCTGTCGATACAAAAAAGGAAGCTAAACTCGATTTTTTGGCTGGGTAGCCAACACAAGAATTATTCGCCTTTGCAA
>CALBVQ010000017.1 GCA_937969485.1 uncultured Saprospiraceae bacterium
CTGGCCATCTAGAAGTGGAGGCGAAAAAAGATCGGCTCCGGGTAGAAAGGCTGCGGCCGAACTTAACATGATGATCATCGATAGTTTATATTCTATTAATCCCGATGCTAAGATCATCATTATGGGAGATCTGAACGATGATCCATCTTCTCCCTCTATTAAGAAAGTGCTAAATGCAAAACCCAAGATAAAACAGGTGCAGAAAGGAGGACTCTACAACCCTATGTATATAAAACATCGTAAAGGAGAGGGGTCAAATGCATATCGTGACAGCTGGAGTTTATTCGATCAAATAATTGTTAACGAACCACTTCTATCGACTTCGCAGGATGGCTTGTTCTTTCATAAATCTGTTATTTTCAAAAAGCCAGAAATGCTACAAAAGTCAGGCCAGTATAAAAACTATCCTCTAAGGACTTTCGGTGGCAGCGAATATAGGAATGGATATAGCGATCATTTTCCTGTAGTTGCATATTTTTTGAAAAAGTTATAGTGAAGGAACTAGCAAAGACCAAGAACGCGCTTGTTTTAAGTAATCAATTCAAGTTGATGCTACAAGACATGGAGTCCTCTCCTGAGCCTATGTATGTTACTGGAAGAGCTGGGACTGGTAAATCTACCTTACTAAGACTTTTTAGAAAAACTAGTGATGCGCGTATTGTTGTTCTTGCACCTACCGGAATAGCTGCTCTCAATGTTCAAGGACAGACTATTCACTCATTCTTTGGTTTTCCTCCTAAATTGCTACATCCTAGTGATATTAACATGCGGAGAAATTACAGACTTTACCGTAAAATTGACATCCTTGTTATCGATGAAATATCCATGGTTCGTGCAGATATGATGGACAATATTGATAGATTCCTTAGGATTAATCGAGGACAGCCCTATACCCCGTTTGGCGGAGTGAAACTGATCTGTTTCGGTGACTTGTATCAGCTGCCTCCAGTGATTGGTACGCAAGAAGAAAGAGAATACTTAAATGAGCATTATGAAACGCCCTATTTCTATTCAGCGAATGTGTTTAAAGATAATTACGATCTGGTGATTCATGAATTACATCAAGTCTTCAGGCAAACTGATCGAAACTTCATTAATATTCTAGATAATGTAAGGACTCAGTCAATTGACTACGACGATGTAGCCGAGCTAAACGAACAAGTAATAAAGGAGGATTTTGACGACTCCTTTTATATCACAATGTGTGCGCGAAATGCTCAAGTTCAGGCAATAAATAGAGAGAAATTAGCAGAGGTTAATACAGAAGAGTTTCAATATTTGGCAAGGGTGACGGGAGATTTCTCTGAGAGACTATTTCCTACCGCCTTAAATCTGAAACTAAGAGTAGGTGCTCAGGTAATGTTTATCAAGAATGATCCAGATAAGAATTTTGTTAATGGAACTGTGGGAATGGTCACAGCACTAGACAATGATGTGGTAGTTGTGCAGATTGTGACAAGTGATGGACTTATTAAAAATATTACTGTAGAGCGAATCACCTGGGAAATAATTAAATACAAACAAGATCCTGCTGATGACAAGCTTCTAAAATCTCAAGTTATTGGTTCGTTTAATCAATATCCGCTAAAGTTAAGTTGGGCGATTACAATTCATAAAAGTCAAGGAAAAACATTTGACAGGGCCATAATAGACTTAGGAAAGGGAGCATTTGAAAGCGGACAAGCTTATGTTGCTCTTAGTAGGATCAGAACCCTTGATGGCGTGGCATTGAGAAACCCTATAACACCAAGGGACATCTTTGTCGATCCTAGGATCACTGAATTTCACTTACGAAACCGCTAATTCCCTATATTGTTCCATATAATTACAATTACCAAAAGAATTATTGTAGCTAAAATTGCATACTTGAAGAACCTCTTCTCCATCTCTTTTTCTCTCTTCTTCTTTAGTTGCTTCTTACCTGATTTTGCCATAATAAGTTATATTTAAATTTTATCGTTCTATCTGCCAAATGTATGATATTTTGTTTTTCTATTATAAATTTTCCACAATTTTAATACGGAATTTTCGATAATAATTCTAAAGTGTAATTTTGTGCGAGCAACCTTTGGGCTTAAGCCCAAATAAAAAGTGAATGTAAATGAAATTAAATCTAGACGTAAAAGTACCAAGTAAACAAGAATGGGTAGATGCAGTAATGGCAGATTTTGATTCCTTTTTACAGGATCATGCGGATTGCGAGCGAAAAGCTTCTTCAATGGCTATGAGCCTTGTCGCCAAATATCCCAATAGGACTGAAATACTCCCTGCGTTGATAGAAACTGGGATAGAAGAATTAGAGCATTTTCAGCAAGTTTATCAGTTGATGGAGAAACGTGGTTTACAACTGAATCACTCAATAGGTGGTGATCCATATGTTCAAGCCCTTGTAAAGAAATGTCATAGTGGTCGTCTCGAGAGGTTTCTCGATAGACTTCTTGTCGCATCTGTCGTTGAAACTCGTGGTGCAGAAAGATTTAGACTTGTAAGCGAAGCGCTAGAAGATCCTGAATTAAAAAGATTCTATAAGATTTTATGGGCAAGTGAGGCAAAACATGGACACATCTTCGTAAAAATGGCCTTGAATTACTTCGATGAAAAACAGGTATATGATAGACTTGAGTATTGGGTAGATGTAGAAAGTGAGGTAATAGAAGGGTTAGAAATCAAGGCCGCTTTACATTGATTCGAATCTGATTCTCTCTTCAATTCTTAGTTGAATTAAAGCTCTTTCTACACTTTCATACGATTTACTGCTATATTTCTCCTGGTAGAAACGAGCAGCAGCTTCAATAGATATATCAGGATAATTTTCACGCATAAAGTGTAGACACTTCATGAGTTTAAATGCATCAAAAAATTGGTAGTATCGTTTTAGGAAGGAAGATTTATCTTTAGTGTTCTTGATGCATATGTCCATATTTTTATTGAAGTCTATACTTTGTAGAAATTGGGCAAGGAGTCTGTCCTCAGTCCAGCGGTTTTGTGGCTTATCATAACTATCAGAAACCAGTATATTCAACTTTGCTAATAGATCGAATGAAAGTGGATTGTAGGTAGTAGCAGAATAGGTATCGTCTGTATATTTCAACACAGCACGACCAGTTCCAAAAGGTACCCTATCTGATTCACGGGAAGAAGGGATTAATGTGGTCTTCGTAATATTTCCGCAAACCTGATCTTTAATGAACTTCTGCATGAAGTAAAAGTCTTCTCCAGCTTTCCGCTTATTCATTCCTCCTTTGTCCTTATATGCTTTTGCTGTACAAACCATTGCGCTACCTACAGTATGATAAGCAAATGGGAATCCAGCATGAAACTGCATCGAATTATAGTATCTAAGATGATACTCATACTCAATGATTTCTTTGCAATCAAGTGGATGCTCGTAGAAAATGCTCGCAGCAGAGTGCTCATATTGCGCAAAATATGAGCTTACTTCTTGCAAGTAATTAGGAAGCACAATGGTATCAGCATCGAGCGCAACAATCAAACCATTGATTCCTGCATCAATATAATCTGCTGATGCTTTATCCATTAAAGTTTTTCTCGCAAGTCCTACCCCAGCACTCTTTTCAGGAAAGACCTGATGCAAAAAAGATATATTCAAACTGGACATTGCTTGAAATGACTGGATGTCCTTGATGCATTTCTGATTAACATTAGTAACATCAACACCAGCGTTTTCGGGTTCATTGACCAAAATTGAAATAGCAACATGCAAATTTTCTACATCACATAATTCTAAAGAGTTTAAAGTTTTAATTATGTTCTCTTCCTTGTAAGCGGGAATACAAATGTGAATAAATTGATAACTCGTTTCTTTTTGCATAATATTTGAAGCTTAGATCTAAATCAATACATTTGTAACATGCTTATAGAAACGCAATATTTTCCATGTATTAGATTTTGGGCGGCAGCCCTGCAAACCAGTGGTGTAAAATTGGAAAAATATGAGAACTATCAGAAGCGTAGCTACAGAAACAAATCCATTATTTTAGCAGCAAACGGTCCATTGCAGCTTTCAGTACCCTTAGTGAAAGGAAAAAATAGCGCCATGCCAATTACCAAGGTCCAAATCAGTTATGAGGAAAATTGGCAAAAAATACATTTACAATCCCTCGTTAGCGCATACAAATCTTCTCCTTACTTTGAATTTTATATCGACGACATTTTACCTTTTTTTGAAACTAGATATGAATTCCTATATGATTTAAATGCGGAGATTATTAAGTGGTTCTGTTCGCAGCTTAAGATTGATTTTAGTGAATCTAGACAATACGAGAGATTGACAGAAGTGGACTTCCGTCAAAAGTATTTACCAAAAAACAGACAGCACAAATTACCTTCGTATGTGCAAGTCTTTTCTGAAAAGTATGATTTTGAATCTGATTTGAGTGTACTAGATTTGCTATTTTGTAAAGGTCCAGAGATGCGAAGGTATCTTGATGATTTTGATCAACACCTCCTTTCTTAGGAAGAAATTCTAGTACAAAATTGATCTTTTTTTAACTCGAATTATGGGAGATACTTACTAGCTTCTCGAACAGAAAGGTTAGCTAGTGTGTGAGAATCAAGAAAATTGATTACATAGCTTGGATTGTATTTACTGTATTGCCTTAGCGCCCATCCTATTGCTTTCTGGTGAAAGAACTCTTTCGAGGTCAAGTGTGGCATGATTGCTAATTCAAGAAGCTCTTCCTCTGTTTCATGTTTCAGAGGAAGTTGAAATATTATTGCTACTCTGTTCATCCACATGTTTTCATGCTGAGCCAGTTTTCTAACATATTCTTTTCTTCGATCGTACTCTAGCTTTTTCAGAATGGGATGAAATAGGTGAGTTGCTACGAAATCTACAGTATCCCACCAACTATTTTTTAAGACCAGAAACTCGACAAATTCGAGATGGTAAGGATTTAACAACTTCGATTTTCGTCCTACTATCTCCATTGCAAAATAGTGTAATTCTCTCTGTGGTAAATTGTACAAACTTCTTGCAAGTTCGATAGAATCTTCTATGGTAAATGATTTTAACTCTGAATAGAATTCTTTCTGTATAATTCTACGGTCAGGTGCTTTTATACCATAACATACAAATTTGTTTTTGAGGTATGCGGCCATCTTATCAGCTTTCGGCTTGTTAGCAAAAACTTCGAAAGCAGAAGTGATATCACCTAACGTTATCGTGTCCATTGTCTTACAAAATTATAGAAATATATCCATAGGAACCTTACAGTCACAAATATTTTATAAGTTCTTGCAAACACGCCTGAGAACAATAATTATCAACTCTTCATGTATTATGGATTCATGGAGTCGATTTTAACCTGAGGCTTTCAATCAAAATCTATATCCCCCATATATCCCAAGTCCATAATTGAGGTATTTCTGCGAAAAGGAAGAACGATTGGAAAACTCTGCGGGCAAGTAATGAAAATGAGCCAAGACACCGACAAACATGTGGTCTGAAATATATCGTCTGTAATGTGCTTTTGTAAAATAACTCACGCCAGTAAGACTGCTAAAAAAGTTTCCTATATTAACTGGAGTAAAAGTATTTTCAGACTCATACACTGAACCAGCAGAGAAAGTTCTAATGTTGAAACTTGCTCCAAGCTCAGCTTGAAATGCATTGTCACCAAACTCTCTTTCATAAACCAAAGACAATGGAATATTTACTCGATTTATGTAATAATGTACTTTCTTTTTGATGTCATAATCTGTTTCGATGAAGATATCACCGTAAATGTATGTAACAGTATCGCCAGTCTGAGATACAGTCGCTGAAATAATTCCCTGAACTGTATCAATTTCAGTATATTCTCGTTCTAAGCTCATTCTTTCTGTCCAGCGAGAATAGGAAACTCCAGACTTAATAAAAACCGGCCATCTCATGCGTTTTGCACTTAAATTGAATTCGAGATCAAGGCCTTCCAATGACTTTTCATTTTCTGCACGAGATGTAAGTGCCGGATTTATTTCTGTTGGATTTATTGAAAATCGCTTTACAGGGTCTGATACTCCCATAATTGTGCCAATTTCAAAAATCCATGGATTTTGATTAAAGCTTGGGCATTCCACATTCTGAGGAGTCCCAGTGAATAAAATTTCCCCGGTGTTTACAAGTTTTTCAATTGCAATTTTCTCAAGGCTTTCGTTCTTGTAGTTGAAAGATTTAGCCTCTTCTTGCTTCGCAAATGTAACATTATTAAAAGATTCGAATGAATTCCTAGCAGAAGTTTCTGTAAAACTGTCGTTTCTTAGAAACTTATTATCGGATTTAGTTACCTGACTTTTTCTTGCAGTAACACTGCTGTATTTAACCTTGGTTGAAATTGAGGCCACATCAACTACCTTCGAAGTTGAAGGTTGCAAAGAAGAACTAGAAGACAACTCTTGTTTAGTTGCTGGATTTAGTTGGTCATGAATCTCGGAATCCCTCGCCTGCAATATCATAGATCTATCTTGAAGTCTCTCTTCTTCACTTCTAGAATCTTTACTGTTTAATATATTATGAGACGCTTGCTCTACATCACTTTCACTCGCGGCAGCAAGGCCTTCAGAATCTGTGTCATAAACCAAGTACCCAACAGTAAAAGAAGAAAACAATAAGATGGTAGCTAACAGAATGACAAGCCCCTTGCGTCCACTTTTCTGTGAAGCATCAACAGCACCCATAATCTTAGAGACATCTACTGCTTCCTCTCGATTATGAAGTGTTTTTTTAATGTGATCTTCAAATTTATTATAATCCATAAGCTTTATATTTAGACAGCTAAGTTACTACCAAGCTCCAGTCGTTTTTTTTTAAGAATTTCAACAAGTTTCTTACGTGCTCTAGAGAGGTTGGATCGGGAAGTACTCTCTCCTATTTCCAGCATGGTCCCTATCTCCTTATGTCCGTAACCTTCTACCACATATAAATTGAAGACCATGTAATAGATTGGAGGTAATTCCTCTAATATTTTCAACAAGTCTTCATAGTCTAGATGCTGATACACTGCCGCATCCACTGATGGAAGCATATATTCTCCATCGTCACTAACTGATTGATAATGAAATGTTCCTTTCTTTAGGGTATTCAAAGAGCAGTTCACCGCAATTCTTCTTATCCAAGCATCAAACACACCGCTTCCTTTGAAGTTACCTAGGTATCTAAAAACATTGATGAACGTTTCTTGAAGCGCATCCTGAGCTAAGTGACTGTCTCTTGTGTATCTCTTACATAGAGGCAATAATTTTGGCCCAAAGTGCGCGACAAGTTTCTCTTGGGATCTTCTATCTCCTTTAAGACAACGTTCTATTATGTTTTCTATATCAATCAAATTTTAGTAGTCTAGTGTATCTAAAGTGTTATTTATTTTACAACTCAAAAGCATAGGTGTATACTAGGCATTCATCCTCGGTCGTGAGCAGAAGATAATATTCTCCTGGTAACAAACTCTGAGACTGATTTTCAGCTGACAAGTCGTTGTACAGGTCTCCTTTTTTCACTACCCTGCTGTAAAATACCGTACAATTACATTGATAATCCACAAAATTAAATTCGATAAATCCGTCCGCACAGGTATCACAAGTTGCCATTGAAACTGAATTAATGTATACACCGTCAGTAACATATGGAATTGAGTAATCTACAAATACATCGCAGACGAACCCTACCTCTATCTGTACATTGCCTTCCCAGGCTGCTGGAAAACTATCTAGCAATTGAGATTCATCAAGTGAG
>CALBVQ010000018.1 GCA_937969485.1 uncultured Saprospiraceae bacterium
AAACTATCGCGGATGTAGAAATTATCAAGCATAACGAAAATGGTCAAGTGTGCCTCGATCACTTTGAGGAGTTACTCGCGTTGTACAAAGATAGAGAATTCAAAATCGCATCAGTTACTGCATGTTCCAATGTTACAGGAATAGAGTCGCCCTATCATGAAATTGCTAAGATGATCCACTCTTATGACGGTGTGTGCTTTGTAGATTTTGCAGCTTCAGCACCATATGTTGAAATTGATATGCATCCAGCTGAAGCCGATGCGTATCTAGACGCAATTTTCTTTAGTCCGCATAAATTTTTAGGTGGCCCAGGGACACCAGGCGTGCTAATCTTTAATGAAGCGCTTTACAGTAACAGATGCCCCGACATCCCAGGTGGCGGAACGGTAAGTTTTACAAGTCCATGGTATACGCATGACTATTTAGATGATATTGAAGTGCGAGAGGACGGCGGTACACCGCCTTTTATTCAAGGTATACGCGCAGCAATGGCGGTCAGATTAAAAGAATCGATTACGGTTAAAAGAATTAAAGAAAGGAAAAATCAACTACTTAAGTTGTTTTTTAGAGAAATGGATACAGTTGAAGAAGTACACTTTTTAGCAAATGATGTACGAGAACGACACGGTATTGTATCGTTCTATATTGAAGATTTTCACTATAACCTTTTGACGAAAGTCCTAAACGATAAATACGGAATTCAAGTAAGAGGAGGATGCGCTTGCGCTGGTACTTATGGTCATATCTTATTTGATCTTGATATGGCCTCCAGCAATAAGATGCGGAAATTTATCTTGCAAGGTGACAATACATTCAAACTGGGCTTTGTGAGAGTGTCACTGCATCCCACACTCAGCAACGAACAATGTCTATATATCACTAATAGTATTAAAGAAATTATTGCCAAAAGAACATATTGGCAAAAGGAATATGCTTATCAGAATTCTGCTAATGAATATATGCACGTCTATAATCATATTTCACAGACAGAGGATGAAATAATACAGAACATCTATTCATTTGATATTAAACAAACTGAACTAGTATAATTATGAAGATTTTTCAATTAGTAGCATTTATACTCTGCCTTAATTTATTTTCGTGTGGAGTAACTGCCCCAAAACAAGAGACAACCACAAGCAATTCCGAAATGAAAATGTCTGTGTCGGGTTGTTCAGAGATCGTGGAAATTATCAACTTCACTCATGAAGCTGATTGTCAATACCTTTTTAAGATGGAGGATGGCACACTGCTTTTGCCTGCTGACTTACCAGTAAAAGATGATGTTGCTTTTTATCAGGGAGCTGGACTAAAGATTGGTTATGAAGTGTTGAAAGTTGACGATAAAAATATAGCTCAAGTATCCTGCACTAAGCATGATTATCTAGTAAAAGTAACTTGTATGGAGCAATTTGTTCTTGCTGAAAAGGGAATGCCAACAAGTCATGCAGAATGTGTTACAATCAAAAATCCATACAAATTCAATTGGATGCGGGACAATATTTCTAGGCTTCAACCATCGCGAGTGAATGAGTACGAATATGATCCTGGCTTTTTATACGAAATGCAAACTACAGAAGGTTCCTATGTTTTTGATTGCCTAGGAAACGAACTTTGCAACACTAAGAATAATACAGACTGCAAATCGATACTAGAAAGCTTAGAAAAGCCGAAAGTAATCCTTGTGGTAAATAACTAACTATGAACACTAATCTAGATCCTGCTGGAGAGCATTTTTCAAGTGAAGATAATCTGATAGATAAGGCTTTACGCCCAAAGTTGCTTGATGATTTTGCTGGTCAGCAGAAGATTGTAGATAATCTTAGTATTTTCATTCAAGCAGCAAAATTAAGGGAAGAGTCTTTAGATCACGTGCTGTTGCATGGCCCTCCAGGCTTAGGAAAGACGACACTTTCTCACATAATTGCCGAAGAACTAGGAACAAGTATGAAAATGACTTCAGGTCCAGTACTTGAAAAGCCGGGTGACCTAGCTGGATTACTAACTAATCTAGATGAAGGTGATGTCATATTTATTGATGAAATACACCGCCTTAACACGGTAGTCGAGGAATACCTCTATAGTGCTATGGAAGATTATAGGATTGACATCATGATTGATTCTGGTCCCAATGCAAGGTCAGTGCAACTAAGCCTTAATCCATTTACTCTTGTTGGAGCTACCACCCGTATGGGATTACTGACAGCTCCCATGCGTGCTAGATTTGGTATTACTTGCCATCTTGATTATTACGACGTTGAGACGCTTAAGAATATCATAATTCGAAGTTCTACTATCTTAAAGATAGAAACAGATGATGAAGGTGCATATGAGATTGCTCGAAGATCACGTGGTACGCCTAGAATAGCGAATGCCTTACTGAGAAGGGTTCGAGACTTTGCTCAGATTAAAGGTGATGGAACAATAGGAAGAGAAATCGCAAATTACGGTCTATCCGCATTGAATGTTGATGAAAGTGGTCTTGATGAAATGGATAATAAGATCCTTGACGTTATTATCAATAAGTTCAAAGGCGGACCTGTAGGAATTTCGACTATCGCTACGGCAATTGGTGAGGAAGCCGGCACTATCGAAGAAGTTCATGAACCTTTCCTTATCATGGAGGGATACATTCATCGAACACCCAGAGGAAGAGAAGCTACATCAAAGGCATATAATCACTTAGGTGTTGAAAAATCTAAGTTCGGGGATCAGGGCTCTTTGTTTTAGATCATAATTTATACCAATTCTGTTTTAGAAAATTTATTGCGTCTTAAACTTCCTGCGAAATATAGCGCTTCGCTAATTTTCACTCAATCACCATAGCGATGCCGTTCCTCATTCATGAAAACTCATATTTCATTGGTAGTTCAAGCCTCATTACAACCTTCCAATTAATAAATTGAGTTATAATGCAAATAGAATGGGAACTCAACAGTTCTTTTGAAGCTCAGACTTGGTCACCATCACGATGAGCATCAAAAGAGCTGGACGTTCTCATTATCGAAGCAGTTTCAGCTCGTAATAGTGTCTTAATGCTTATTTCGGGTTGAAAAAAAGAGATACGGAACTAGTCCATATCTCTTTTTTATTTGATGCCTGTTTTTGACCAAGGTCATGATCTAAGCTTTGGCAGTAGGGGTAAAGTTCATAGGTGGAAAATTCTGCGGCTGCTTATCATCAATTACTCCATATTGCTTCTCGTATTTAGATACGTTTTCATGTAATGCCTTCAATAATCTCTTGGCATGTTGTGGAGTAATCAGAACCCTTGACTTGACTTTCGCCTTTGGTATATTATGTATCACCCTCAGAAAATCTAGTACGAACTCATTTTGATTATTTGAAATTATCGCTAGGTTAGAATATATTCCCTCAGCCATTTCCTCTGAAATTTCTAGGTTTACTTGTTTGCCTTTCGGCTTTTTATCATCTGCCATCTTATTTATTTTTCAACCTTTTCAAGCTTTTTGAAGAACTGGAAATCATAAGAATTGATCTGCTCTTCGTAAGCCTTAAAGTCATCATTCAAAAATTTATTTACTTGTTCAACAGTTTCATCTACTGCTTTTGTTGTATTTTTTATCAAAGTAGCCGTATTTCCTCCCAGTTCATCCCATCTTGAGTTGATATACCATGAAGTCGTGCCTAGTTGGTTGTTTAGTTTTTTCGGATTTCTTTGTATTCCTTTTAACCCTTCAGGCATGTTGTAAAGTTCTTCAAGTTTTTTAATTTCCTTCAACATTTCCTTATTCTTTTCTTCAAGTTTTTTCGAGGTACTGTCTGGAAGTGCATAAGTTATTTCTTCAATTGCCTGAATTGTCTCCTTTGCTGCTCTTATTTTATCCATGGAAATTCTAGCTCTGTCTATCGAAACTCCAAAATCCTTGTACTCATCGAGTAGCACCTTTTTCTTTTCAGCATTGTAAGGAGCTCTAGGATCGGGATTTACCACCATGTTCATACTATCCTTGATTCCCTTGTATTCAGCAACTATCTTATATGTGCCGGCGATCACTATTGGTCCTCTCGGTTCTCCTGCATCTGGTTTAGGTGCTCTCATCGACGGCCATCTTACGCCTTTCATGGTTTTGTTCCAACTCAACTTGTTGAATCCATCTTCCGCTTTGGTCTTCATCGTACGCAAGGTGTCGCCAGAATTGTCGATTACCCAATATTTAATCTTATCGTCATGTTTCTTTTTTTCTGCTTTTTCACCTTTATCATCTTTGCCTTCTCCCTTCTTCTCCTTCTTTCCTTTCTTTCCTTTCTTCGGTTTTACTTCTACTTCTTCTTTTTTATCTTTTTCTGTAGGCTTTACATAGTAGTTGATATCTGCTGATCTCGTTTTCGAAGGTGCTCTGAAGTCCGCTTGTCCCGAAAATCTAACTCCCTGGTAGCTTCTGTTACTTGTTAAGTAAGTTTCTGGCGAGTCAAGTAGCATGAAATCCTTGTTTAATATAGCTTGATCTGCAGCTAGTTGTCGCAAAGGTCTTATGTCATCTATAATCCATAATGCTCTTCCGAATGTTCCTAAAATAAGATCACTTTCTCTTGGGTGTATTTTGATGTCTCTTATCTGAACAGCTGGCATTTCTACGTTCCATTTCGTCCACTTGTTTCCATTGTCGATAGAAACATAAAGCCCATTATCAGCTCCCGCAAAAAGTAGATTTTCTTGTACGTCATCCTGTACAATCGAAGTAATAAAACTCTTGATTTTCGAATCATCAATAATCTGCCGCCATGTTGCTCCGTAATTAGTCGTAACAAATGCATATGCTGACCAATTGTTTCGTCGGTAGTCATTAGCCACTATATAGGCTGTTCCTGGATCAGAAACTGATACCTCGATTTGTGGAATCCATGCTCCTTTCGGCATTCCAATTATGTTCGAAGAGACATCTATCCAAGTGCTTCCTCCGTCTCTCGTAATATGCATCCTCCCATCATCCGATGCTACCCATACCACATTATTGTCAACTGGACTCGGAGCAATCGCTAACAAGGTCGTATAATTTTCAGCATTCGTCGCATCAATCGTCAATCCTCCACTTAAGTCCTGACGATGTTTAGTTGTGTCGTTCGTTGTCAAGTCTGGCGATATTATATCCCAACTTAATCCACAGTCTGCACTATAATGAACATATTGACTCCCAAAGTACAGCCCACAGTCTGCGAATGGGTCTTGAGCTACAGCAGCATTCCAGTTGTATCGAAGTCTTTCCCCTTCTGGATGGACTGGCTTAACCATTGTAGTGCTGCCAGTCACTCTGTCATAACGGCCTATGTTACCTCCTTGTGACATTGCATATCCATATCGAGAATCTTTCATGTCTGGAACTACATCGAATCCATCTCCGAAAAACAATTCTTGCCAATCATAATTAGTGATTCCTCCTCTTCTGTATACGGTATGTGGCCCTCTCCATGTCCCGTTGTCTTGCATTCCTCCATAGACGTGGTAAGGGAAGTCCATATCGTAGTTCACATGATAAAATTGTCCCACAGGAATGGTACTGATGAATTGCCAATTGTCTCCTCCATCTCGCGATATATTCACACCTCCGTCATTCCCATCTATAATATAGTCAGGGTTCTCATCATCGATATAGAAAGCATGATGGTCAGGATGGACGCCATTTCCATAATTTGCAATTTCTCGAAAACTCTTTCCACCATCTTCACTTTTCGAAACATAAGTATATATGTTGTAAATCTTGTTTTCGTTTGTTGGATCTACATACAGCTCAGCGTAGTAAAAAGGTCGATTTCCTATATTTTTCTTGCTAACAAGCTTCCAGCTCTCGCCTCCATCCATCGTCTTGTACAGCCCATTTTCCTCTGCCTCTACCAGCGCGTAAATAATGTTTGGCTTATTCTTAGCTATTGCAATTCCTATTCGACCTAGTGGCCCTTTCGGTAAGCCTTCTTCAGCTGTGATCTTTTTCCAGTTTTCTCCTCCATCGTATGTGATGTGAAGCCCTGACCCTTCTCCTCCGCTATTAAAGGTGTGGGGCTTACGCCCAAATTCCCATAGTGCGACAACAATTTTGTTGGGGTTCTCTGGATCCATTACCATATCCGCAACGCCTGTTTCTTTGTTTACATAAAGTATTTTTTTCCAAGTATTACCTCTGTCTGTACTTTTATACACACCCCGGTCTTCCGTTGGGCCCCATGCACTTCCTAGTGCTCCAGCGTAGATCGTTTTGCCATCATTAGGATCAACTAGAATTCTATGGATGATTTTAGTCTTTTCAAGGCCTTTATAAGTCCAGTCTTTTCCTCCATTGTTACTATAAAATATACCAGCTCCCGAATTATGAGAATTTCGAGGATTTCCTTCTCCTGTTCCTACCCAGATTTCACTTGGATTCGAACGATTTATTTCAATAGAACCGATCGATAAGACTCCCGTGTCATCGAATATTGGATCCCATGTTATTCCACCATTTTTTGATTCCCACACTCCACCTGATGCTGATCCAACATAAATGTGATCCTTATCTTTTGGGTGCACATCTATCGCGGTAATCCTTCCACTCATCCCAGCAGGGCCTATATTTCGAACATCCATAGACTTAAATAAATCCATGTCCACACTTTGGGCTTGACCCAAAATTACCAATAGGCAAAAGCTAATTATCAAATGAAATCTTTTCATACTTATATCTTCAATTTGTTTTAACCCGAAATATGCATTAGGTTTTCGTCATGAGAGCTTGAAATGCAAAGAGAATGGGAGCTCAACAGTTCTTTTGAAGCGCAGGCGTGGTCACCATCACGGTGAGCATCAAAAGAGCTGGACGTTCCCATTATCGAAGAAGTTTAAGCTCGTAATAGATATCTTAATGCATAATTCGGGTTTAATGTTTTACTAGTCCCTAAATAAGTGGATACGTTCAGAGTAGAAGACTTCTATGTAAAATACCTACAGTGAATATTTCTACAACGGAAATTATTCCGTTTCTAGCAAGAAGATACGTGAAAATTTAAATACTAAATTGTAACTGTCACCCTCATAAATATCCCGCAACTTCATAAGATCTTAAGAAAAAAATGAGGCAAATATTTTCCCTAATTCCTCCTCATTTTATTAATCGCCTCCGTTTTATTATTCACTTGAAGCTTATCATATATCTTATGGATATGTTGCTTAACAGTACCCAAAGTTATTCCAAGATGCTCAGCAATCTCCTTATATAATAAACCGTCTGCCAAACAACCAACTATTTGAAATTCACGCTTTGTTAAAGGATGATCTTTTGTTAAATCTTCACTTTCAAACCGAGGAGCAGAGAAACTATCAATTATTTTTCTAGCAATTTCTGGATTCATGGGAGAACCCCCTTTATGTAATTCTCGAATGGATTCTACTATTCGAGTGGGGTCAGAATTTTTAAGAATATAACCTTTAGCACCAGCTTTTATACTTCTGAATATTTTATCATTATCTTCAAATACGGTGAACATACAAAACTGAGTATTTTCACACGTATCATACAAAGTTGAAATAGCTTTAATACCATCAATTCCAGGCAAACCTATATCACATAAAACAACATCTACTGGAGATCTGGAAAGAAAAGAAATAGCCTCTTCCGCATTGTGATATACCTTCGAACATTGCATATCTGACTGCTCATTAAATAAATCTTGTAAATCATAAGCAATGTCCTTGATATCTTCAACAATTGCAATTTGAATTTTTCCTTCAGCTGTACTCATAGGAATGTGCAGTTCGTTTATAAGGTATTTTACAGGTAGTACTAAATTCATTGCTTTTTTTATCAAAGTTCAATGAAAACAACTCCTCAGTAAATATAACTTAAGTTAGGGTAGTTTAAAAATCACTCAGCATCAGGCAAAGTAATTCTATAAGTTAATCCGTTTATATTTTCTCTTTCCAATGTTCCACCAATATTCTTTATTCGCTTTTCAATACTTGATAATCCATTACCAAATTGATTCTCTTTTTGAAGACCAATACCATGATCTGAAATGGTAATTTCTAGGCTTCCGCCAAAAGAAAAAGTCAAATCAACATGTGTACTTTTTGAATGCTTAACAATATTATGAAGTATCTCTTTAACAACAAGTAGAACATTTCTTCGAACTTCACCAGAATAATTGTGCCCCAAATCATCAGCTTGTATCTCATTATTTACTTCCAAAGGAATTCCATG
>CALBVQ010000019.1 GCA_937969485.1 uncultured Saprospiraceae bacterium
CAAGTAATAAATACTTTCTCATTCAACTCCACTTAATACACCTTTCGGGGAAAAGATAATTCATATCTCTTCTAGCACAGATTCACCTTCTGATTTATCACCTGATGTCCATCTCCACTTTTCGTGAAGTCTGATTTTACCATCAGACAGTAGCTCTGGAGTCGAAATACATATGCCTGTCGTCAGTTGACCTTTACTGTTGACCTGCTGATACCTTATATCAATTTTTCCATCGTTATCAACAATACCAATTAAAAGCCCCTTCCTTATGGATTCACCCTCGTATTCACATGTCAAGATATCTCCAACCTGCATATAGTGGAATATCATTTCTTCTGATACCTCGCCATTCTCTGAATTAGTGATTGGCCTAAATTTTCGATCATTATAATTCATAGCTACAAATATAGTTCTATCGCATATTTCCTCACTCACTAGTCTTTTCAAGACAAAAAAAGCCCTCAACAAATTACTGTTAAGGGCTTATCTTTTCCTAACATTCGCTAATGGAACGTCAGATTTAGTTTCCTAAAATTATCTTACAACCATTCGCTTTGTACTAACAAAATTCTCCGTACGCATATTTACAATATACATTCCAGCTGAAATATCAGTCACATCAATCATCAACTCTTGCTGACCAGCAGACATGTATAGCTGCTGAACTAGTTGCCCATTTAAGTTATAAACTTCGATTGTCTTAGCATCTGTATTAGCTGTCTTTAAGAAAGTAAAATCAGCTGTAACTGTAGGATTCAATGTAAATGCATCTTCAATAATAGTCTCCTTGTTTGCTACTGGAGTAATATCACATGAATTGAAAACATATGCATTTAGAATAGTATCCTTTTCCTCCATAGTAAATACTCGGTTGATGTATCCACCTGTTTCAAGTGTACAATCACCTGCGGCTAAGTCTTCCCAACCACCATCACCATTCAAGAATTTATATTCTACAACAGTTGCTGGTAATTCGACAGTTACTTCCCATATTCCATCTCCGTTATCGTCAGACAATGGCGTAGCCGTAGGGTTCCATCCATTTATTACTCCACCTGCAACGTAAACTCCGTCAGCTGCTACTGTCTCAGCATTCATATCGACACGGAATGTAGCGGTGTAACTTGTGGTTGTTTCACACTCTGTAGTTTCCGTACATTGTCCGAAACAAGTGCTAATTACGGTGTCTTCAAAAACTGGTCCTACATGTCTATCATTGAATGGATCAACAGCACAATCTTGACCAGCAATATTCTCTTTACATTCCCAGCTTGGTAAACAAATACCATTCAAGAAAGTATAATCTTCATCAAATCCCGACATTCTGCGGATCGTAGTAGTAAATATACCATCACCATCGTCATCAGTCATTGCAGGTAATTCAGCATGGCCAAATGGTCCTCCAGCAACATAAACTCCTAAATCACTTACGTCTTCATTGTTCATATTCAAGTTCCATGTAATTGAAATTTCTTCACCACATGCATAACATGATCCGAAACATACTGTCCCTAGAGGATCATCAGCTGCTATAAAAGCTTCTCTGTTAATGAATGTCTGTCCTTGATCATCAGTAAATACAACAACACACTCATCACTCGCTAAAAACATATCTTGATCTGCCCATTGGTCAACTTGAAATTTATATTCTATTGTACCAGTTGGTAAATTAACAGTTGTTTCCCATACACCATCTAAATCATCATCAGCTAATGGATTAGCATCTGCAGACCAACCGTTAAATGTACCACTAACATAAGGTTGTGTGAATGACCCAGCATAGTTATTCATATCTACACGGAAAGTTACATCGTAACTTGCGCCTGTACCACTTGACTTTACACACATATTATCAAGGTAATAAACTTGGTCAGTATCGAAGCTACTTCCAAAGTCTGGGAAAACCACTAACTGCGAAAAAATATGCCCAGCTGCCGGAGTCATATCATCTTCAAGTCCATTCAAACTTAAATCAATACATATTGTCTCCCACTCGTTAATTACTGTGTTTGCTGCTGTTTGAATCCAGTTACCAATCGTACTTGATTGTTCTAGTTTCAAACCAATATTTCCTATGTGATCCATGTGCACATCTATACATAACTCAGTTCCTGTTGTCGCATCTACAGTAGCTCCATCAACTGAGTAAGCTCCAGCCCATACTTCTGAATTAGCTGCCTTTACATATTCTAAAACCTTAGCAGATTCATTACCTGTTGGATTTGGATTATCAATTATGCTGGCATCTTGATCTTGCAACGAACTTCCGAAGTACCTATATGTTGCAGTAGAGCCACCATCTTCAAAATCGAAAACAATACCACATTCGTCATTTGAAGGTGCAATATATCTGATATTATCAAAGTATGAAGTAACATCATTGTCTGGATCATTAGAACCAAAATCAAAGAACAACACTAATCCTTCAAAAATACCACCTGCAGCAGGTGTCATTGCATCCTCCAGACCGTTCGCATTCAGATCAAAACAAAGAGTTTCCCATTCGTTCATCACAGTTGTTTCCTGAGTAGTGATCCAGTTTGAAACACCATTGGTTGCGTTCTCAAGCTTGAGTGCTAAATTTCCCATGTGATCAAAGTGTACATCAACACAGATTTGAGCATCCACAACAGTAGCAATCGCCTCAGGTAGTGGATTTGCGTATGCTCCAGCCCACGTCTCTGACCCAGCAGCTTTGATGTAAGATCCTACCTTTGCAGAAGTATTAACTCCTGTAGCATTAGGATTGTCAATAACCTCGGTATTCATCGCCTCAAGCGAACTTCCGAAGTATGTAAAAGTTACTGAACTTTCATCAGTTTCGTAATCGTAGTTAGCTTGTGCGCCAACAATTCCTGCACTCAAAAGGCACAGCAGTAGTAGTAAATTTTTTTTCATTTGTAATTTTTATAAGTAATACTATTTAATAAGGTCCAAATAATTAGTAGTTAGCTGCGTGAAATTAGAAGATATTCTACATTTCAACGAATATAATTATATCTTTTTTGATTATGTAACAGGTTAATTTTTAAAACTCTACCTAAAAGAATCGAAAATTCTCTGCTTTTATTACTACGTGTGCGTTAACATTCTCGAATTACGTATTTTTTGGGCTTAAGCCCAAAAAAAATCAACCATTAATAAATATCTCCCCATCTTCTCATAGAAGACATTTACTGCACAATTATTACTACTTATTCAACTAAAGCCTACCATTTTGCACAATTCCGTCCACTGAATACTCCCTTTTGCCCACCTTCAGTCGCCATCATTATAATTCAAACTATATAAGTCATCAAATCTTTTGCGCAAAAATTTTTCGTATGTCTCATTTGGCAAGCAAACTAAATAATCATTCATAGAAAAACTTTAACCCTTCAATATTGGTTACCTTTGTCGTAATTCAAAGCCTATGCAACATCACAAACTCACAGATTGGTTACCCATTACAAAGAAGGAACTAGACTTACGTGGCTGGGAAGAGCTTGACGTGGTACTTATTTCTGGTGATGCTTATGTGGATCATCCTGCTTTTGGAGCTGCAGTGATAGGAAGAATCATTGAAAGTGAGGGATTCAAAGTAGGAATCGTCCCACAGCCCAATTGGCAAGATGACCTTCGTGATTTCAAGAAATTCGGGAAACCCAAAATGTTCTTTGGTGTGACATCAGGTTGTATGGATACAATGGTAAATCACTATACAGCTGCTCGTAGAAAACGTTCAACAGATGCTTATACAGCTGGCGGTAAAGCAGGATTCAGACCAGATTATGCTGTGCGGACGTACACCAAGATATTAAAGGAGTTGTACCCAGATGTACCGGTTTTGATCGGTGGAATAGAAGCTTCATTACGCCGTGTGACCCATTATGACTATTGGGAGGATAAATTACTGCCCAATATCCTAGAACAAAGTGGTGCTGATATGCTGGTATACGGAATGGGAGAAATGCCGCTTCGAGCAATAATGCAAATGTTGAAAGCGGGATATAATCTAAAAGATATTACTCATGTCCCACAAACAGCCTTCCAGCGCGGAAGACATGACGATTTACCTAACGCAGACTTATGGAAAGTAAGATCATTACATAGTCATGAAAAATGCATGCGTGACAAGAAAGCTTTTGCCGCTAACTTCAAACATGTAGAGCAAGAAAGTAACCAGGTTAAAGCTGACAGATTGACTCAAGCAGTAGGTGATCACAATTTAATTGTGAATCCACCGTATCCGCCTATGACAGAGGAAGAAATTGATGGCTCATTTGACCTGCCATACACTAGGCTCCCCCACCCAAAGTACAATAAGAGAGGAGCTATTCCAGCCTATGAGATGATCAAATTTAGCATAAACATGCACCGAGGTTGCTTTGGAGGATGCAGTTTTTGCACTATTTCAGCACACCAAGGGAAATTCGTGTCAAGCAGATCTGAAGAGAGCATTTTGAAGGAGGTTGACAAAGTTACAAGTATGCCCGATTTCAAAGGTTACATCAGTGACCTAGGAGGACCATCGGCTAACATGTACAAACTAAAAGGTAAAGTTCAAGAAATCTGTGACCGTTGCGTAAGTCCATCATGTATCCATCCTGTTGTCTGCAGTAATCTAGATACCGATCATACGCCAATGACCGAGATTTACAAAAAAGTGGATGCTCACCCAAAAGTCAAAAAAGCGTTTGTTGGAAGTGGAATTCGCTATGATTTGCTAGTCCCTTCCTACAATAAAGATCACAACGATAGTATAGAACCATACATCGATCAATTGGTGAGTCGTCACATTTCAGGACGACTAAAAGTCGCACCCGAACATACAAGCGATGCCACTTTGAAAGTTATGCGTAAGCCTTCGTTTAAACACTTCCACGAATTCAAGAAATTCTACGACAAAGCCAATAAAAAGCATAATCTAAATCAACCATTAATTCCGTACTTTATAAGTTCACACCCAGGTTGTGAGGATCAAGATATGGCGAATTTAGCAGTAGAAACAAAAGACATGGGATTCCGACTTGAACAAGTTCAAGACTTCACTCCTACGCCCATGACTGTTGCAACTATCATCTACTATACAGGACTGCATCCTTATACGCTCCGACCAGTTTATACGGCGAAAACCGACAAACAAAAGAAGAATCAACATATGTTCTTCTTCTGGTACAAAAAGGAAAATCAGAGAAGAATCAAGGATAAGTTAGTGAACCTTGGACGTGGAGATCTCGCTGCTAGACTTTTAGAACCAGCAAAGCGGGAAATGAAAAAGCAAGTAATATCCTCGCAATCAAAGAAATTTAGAGCAGAGGAAGTAACAAAGAAAGAGTTTAGCAAGAATAAGAAGACGAAGAATCGACGAAAAAAACGCTAATCAAGTCATAAAATCCCTAAACACTATTCAGGAACGGACAATTGTTCATTGATCATTGTTAAATGATCATTGCTTATTGACCATTGTTAATTGTATCTTTGAGCATTATGCTAAAGGATAAATTCAACAGGAAAGCAGACTACCTTCGATTGGCCGTGACAGACCGATGCAACTTGCGTTGCCGTTACTGCATGCCCGCAGAAGGAATCGATTTTTCTGCGAGGAATGACCTGCTGAGTTATGAGGAAATTATTAACCTAGCTAGAATTTTTAAGAATCTAGGAACTACCAAGTTGAGATTGACAGGCGGTGAGCCATTTTCAAGAAAAGACTTTCCTAAATTACTGCAAGAGTTAGCTACGATTTACGATCAGTTGTACATCACAACAAACGCTGTACTGATTGAAAAGCATATTGATTTCATGATAAAGATAGGAGTAAAAGGGCTCAATATTTCCCTCGACACACTCCAGAAAGAGAAATTTGCTTTTATAACTCGCCGGGATGAGTTCGATAAGGTGATGTCGAATATCCTGCTTTGCAAGCGAAAAGGTCTCCCTTTGAAAATCAACGCAGTAGTGATGAAAGGGATTAATGACGAGGAGATTATAGATTTCATATCCTTCGGGATGGAATATGACATTGACATTCGTTTTATAGAGGCAATGCCATTTAATGAAACAGATGGAAACATTGACCAATTTATGGATATCAATAGCATCCAGAATGTGATTGAATCGAAGCATGAAGTTACGAAAGTTATCTCCGAAGCGTCGAGTTCGTCAGTTCAGTATAAAATTGGCAATTACACCTTCTCTATCATACCTGCGTATAGTCGCCTTCTTTGTAATTCTTGTAATAGAATGAGGCTTACGCCCAAAGGAGATTTCCTCACATGTCTATATGCGGTTGAAGGTATTTCATTGCGCGATATCCTCCGTACAGGTGCTGGTGAATCTGAAATCAGCGAACACATTTCCAAAGCTATTTTCGGTAAAAAAGCAAGTGGAATCGTGGAGGAGAATGATCGACCCGACACTATTTTCTCTAGCATGACTACAATTGGCGGCTAATGATCACAGTAGAGCAAGCAGTAACCATAATTCAATCTCACGAAGTAGATTTTGGGTCAATTAACGTCCCCATTCACGATGCTGTCCAAAAAGTATTAGCAGAAAATATCTATGCGGACAGAGATTTTCCGCCATTCGATCGAGTGACTATGGATGGGATTGCCATCTTTTACGATGCTCACACAGAAAAAAAACAGTATCCCGTCGAACATATAAGTGCTGCTGGTTCACCGGTTTATAAATTGAAAAATAAGGCAAATTGTGTTGAAGTAATGACGGGATGTATGATGCCTGAAGGCTGCGATACTGTAATTCGATATGAAGATCTGGAGAAGGTACAGGATGGCTATAAGATTTTAGGGCTTCCGCCCAAAGGAAAAAATGTACACCGTAAAGCAAGTGATTTTCCCCACGGAAATTTGCTGCTTAAAAGAGGTCATGCCATTCGCGCAGCCGAAATCAATATTCTAGCAACTGTAGGAAAAACAAACGTCTCTGTTTTCAAGCAGCCCAAGATCATCATCCTCTCATCTGGCGATGAATTGGTAGATATCGATAAGCAACCACTAGCCCATCAGATCAGAAAAAGTAATGCTTATATGATCCAAGCAGCCCTTAAAAATCGAGGCATAGAAACGGAACTTTTGCACATAACAGATAATGAATTTGAAATAACCCAGACTTTTCGCCGACTTCATGCGAACTATGACGTCTTTATATTAAGCGGAGGCGTAAGCATGGGAAAGTACGACTTTATCCCTTCCGCTCTACAAGCCATTGGAATCAAGCAACAATTTCACAAAGTCAAACAACGACCGGGGAAACCGTTTTGGTTTGGAAGTGACGAAAGTACCACCGTATTTGCCTTTCCAGGAAACCCAGTCTCAACTTTAGTAGGTACACATCATTATCTATTACCTTGGCTAGAGAAGAATCAAACTTTGGGCGGAAGCCCAAAACCCTATGTGACACTGGCAGAAAACTATGAATTCAAACCAGAACTTACCCTGTTCTTGCACTGCACACTCTCTCCTCAAGCGAACGGTGAAACACTTGCTACACCAATTCCCACCAATGGCAGTGGCGATCTAGTAAGTCCAGCATATGCCGATGGTTTCATTGTACTCCCCAAAGATCAAACGAAATTCAACAAAGGACAGACTTTTCCATTTTATACTTATAACTTATAACAATGAGCAAAGAATTTACGCATTTGAACGAGGACGGCGCGCCAGGAATGGTTGATGTCAGCCACAAAAAGGAGACTACCCGAATTGCAACTGCGTCAGGAAAAGTCGTCATTCCGGCTGATGTCCTCCAGGATCTACGAGCCATCGAATTCAATACGGGTAAGGGTTCGATTGTTCAAACAGCCATAATCGCAGCGACAATGGCAGTCAAGAAAACATACGACACCATTCCACTTTGTCATCACATTCCTATCAGTTCCATTAAGGTATTTATCGACGATGTAGCAGACGGATTGGACATTTCGTGCAGAGTAAAGTCTAAGGGAATTACAGGGGTAGAAATGGAAGCTTTGCATGGAGTAAGTGTTGCGGCACTAACAATTTACGACATGTGCAAAGCGAAAAGTCACGACATAAAAATTACGAATATCCAACTAGATTCTAAAACAGGAGGAAAAAGCGACTATGAAAGAAAAGCATAAAAAACACCCTCCAGCTGATAGGCTTAAAGCAGGGTTTTATCATCAGAATGAGATAGGAATCTACGGTACGGACTGCGCATCTATATCGGAACTTGTTAAAAACTGCATTTCTGAATTGCCGGAATTTCATTGTCTATATGTTGATGCAGATCATAGTAATACGAGCGATCATGGGATGTCTCAGAGCAAGGAAAAGCAATTTCATTATAAGTTCGCTGAAGGCATTCACCATCAAGACAATCTGCTAAAAAGCAACGCAGCAGATGTCGTATTTGTCAATGGAAACCACTACCCTGCCGAGAAACAAATCGTGGTTATTAATCCTACCAAAGAAGCCTCACTGCATAGACGGCTTGACCAACTGACTTCGATTCAAGTGGTAATTATAAGAGAATCAGAAGATGAAATATTTACTTTTCTCAGAGACAAAATAACGAGTAGTACACTAATAATCAGAGAACAAAATATATCAAAATTATACAATACGATTAGAAAAACCATCGAAACTCCCCCTCTCAAAGCACTGATTCTCGCAGGAGGAAAAAGCCAACGGATGGGCCATGACAAGTCGGAGATCAACTACCGCGGTAAAAGTCAGAGCGAGTATATGCACGACTTATGTGTGGCATGCGGACTTGATACCTATTACTCACGAGCGCAAGATCACGCTTCAGACAGTCCGCAAGTCATTAAAGATCGCTTCGTAAATATGGGGCCATTGGGAGCGATCTGTACAGCATTCATGAAGGATCGTCATTCAGCATGGTTAGTGATTGCTTGTGATATGCCTTTCGTTAATAAAGATGCAGTAGAGCGGATTATAGAAGCAAGGAATCCATCTCGATATGCAACGAGTTACAGCAAAGCAATGGATGTATTTCCGGAACCGACTTTCACGATTTACGAACCGAAGAGTTATCAGCGAATGATGGAATTCATAAGCCTTGGGTATACATGTCCACGGAAAGTACTTATCAATTCCGACATTAAGAAAGTAGTCGCAACCGATGAAAAAATCCTTAGTAATATCAATACGCCCCAGGAGAAACAAGAAGCATTAAAAGAGATTCGTACCCATGAGTAACTCACGGTACAATCGACAGACCATCCTTGAGAAAATAGGAGAATCAGGACAACAGAAGTTGCTGAATGCATCGGTTTGTATCGTAGGTTGTGGTGGCTTGGGGTCGATAATTGCCCCTTATTTAGCTGGTGCAGGAGTGGGACACATGACTCTAGTAGATGGAGACATAGTAGATATCAGCAATCTGCATCGTCAAGTATTTTATAGTGAAGAATCCGCAGGAACTCACAAAGCACAAGTACTTGCTACTCATTGTGCGGCTTTGAATCCATCGATATCAATAACTGTCCATGCTGAACATTTGACAAAAAATAACATAGTAGAAATCATTAATTCATGTGACGTGGTTTTGGAATGTACCGACGAAATTTATACGAAATACCTTGTCAACGATTATTGCTTTGTCCAACGTATCCCGATGGTATATGGTGCGATCTACAAGTACGACGGCTATGTCAGTGTTTTTGAGAACAATTCAAAAAAAGCAATTCATCTGCGCGACATCTTTCCCTCTCCTCAGAGTGATTTGCCAAGCTGTTCGGAAGTTGGGGTTTTAGCCACAATCGCTGGTTTGACAGCACTAATACAAGCCAACGAAGCGATAAAGTTTATTACTGGAATAGGCGAATCACTTGTGGGAAAACTCCTAAGTTATAATGTGCTGGACAATAAACAGTTGACACTCAAACTTCGAAAATCATATAAGAAGAATATGGAGAGTATCTACCTTCGATCGTCTTATAATCTGATCCGTGAAATCACTTGGAAACAACTACAGGAGAAAGAGGACCTTGTTACACTTTGTATACTAGAGAAGGATGAAGTATTCCAGCTAGACATGGACTATTTGCATATTCCACTAAGCAAATGGGCAGAAGAGAAAAAGAACTTGGATGCCTCCAAAAGCTATGCAGTGTTTTGTATGAGTGGTAAAAGGAGTGCAGATCTAGTGAAGCGAATGGATGGGGAATTTGATTTAATTAACATTACAGGAGGGATAAAGGGAATAAAGTAGGCATTACTAAGCATTTTATACAAGAATTTGTATTTCATCTTTTTATGTTGACAGTGAGTATAGGCACAAATTGTGTCCGCATCATCTAGAGTATATTTCTTCATTTATGATTAGCTTTCCTTTATCGGTGGCCAGAATTACAGTGCGAGCATCCTGCTTCCAAAATTTGCGAGGACTACTGGAGCGTTTCTTAAATTTCGATTGCCTGCAAAACAGAAGTATATACTGGCTTTCTCCCGAAATATGCATTAAGATATCTATTACGA
>CALBVQ010000020.1 GCA_937969485.1 uncultured Saprospiraceae bacterium
GTTTGAACCAAGCCATCAATTTCGGGATGCATTCTATAAATTCCAGAAGGAATAGCATAAACTGCTTTGATCATCGATTTTAATCTCGCATTATCTATATACTTCGAGAATGGGGCAATTTCTTCGTGAGAAATTCTCATACCTGCATCGGTAAATCCATGTTCGGCAGAAATAATCGCAGCCTGTTCATCAAGAATTCTTTGAAACTTCGCAAAATCAAGGTCCTCAATAGCAAGAAGACACAACGATTCGCGTGGTATCGCATTCCGCAATCCCCCTCCGTCAATCATATTCACCTTCACATCGACATGAATCATCAATTCTCTAAGAACTCTATTCATTATCTTATTAGCATTGCCTAGGCCTTTAGCGATATCCATTCCACTATGTCCTCCGCTTAAACCACTAACCGACAGTATCATATATTTATAATTCCCGTCGGGCATTGTCTTCTCATTATAAGATCCTGTCGCAGTGATATCTATTCCCCCTGCACAGCCTATCGTCAATTCGTCATCGTCTTCAGTGTCAAGATTCAATAGGATTTCGCCCGTCAACACACCAGGTTTCAACTCTAGCGCACCTGTCATTCCTGTCTCTTCGTCAATGGTAAATAAGGCTTCCATCGCAGGATGAGGAATATCTGTAGATTCCAATATTGCCATAATCGAAGCAACACCTATCCCATTATCTGCACCCAAAGTAGTACCGTCAGCCTTCACCCAATCTCCTTCAACGATCATTCGAATCCCTTCCGAATCGAAATCGAAAGTTGTATCTCCATTCTTTTGGTGAACCATATCAAGGTGACTTTGCATCACAATCTTCTTACGGTTCTCCATACCGGGAGTAGCCGGCTTTCGTATGATCACATTACCAATATGATCTACGAAAGTTTCTAGACCAAGGCTTTCGCCAAAATTTTTCGCAAACTCTATTACTCTTTCCTCTTTCTTGGAAGGACGCGGAACTGCGTTTAATTTATCAAAATTAATCCACATGGCCTGCGGCTCCAATGCTCTTACATCGCTCATTTACTTAGCTTTTTTCAATCTCCCAGTTACTATCAAATCCCGTTTCCTTGTGTGCTCCATCACAAAACGGCTTATTCTCACTTAATCCGCATCTGCAAATTGAAAACCTACCACTTTTTACTTCAGTACTTCCATCAGGCAACACAATCTCTACTTCACCTGTTACTTTAAGAGAGCCATTCTTATTGACTTTCAAGCTAACCATCTTGTTATCTTCCATTATATTTTCTGTATTTTTAATTTCATTTAGTCTATAGAATCCTAGCGCACCGCTGGGACATTTCTCAATTTGTTGCACTATCTCTGCTGTAGAAGCTCCATTGGGTTCAACCCAAGGTTTCTTCAATGGTTTAAAAACCTTACCTAATTCCTTCCAGCATTTTTTAGAGTGTATACATTTCTGAGGTTCCCACGTAATTGCAATGTCTTCATTTTTGTATTCTTTATGAATCGATTTCTTATCCATTGCTTTAAGTTTGTAATTAAAATTAGTGTGTTTTAACAAGTATTCTATGAAATCAAATGTAATAATACTTCTTCTATTTTTCATCATGATCGTGAATTCCTCGGCGGATTGCCAGGAAGCTTACGAGATTAATTGGAAAAATGAGTGGAAATATATGAGTGCTGGAGTGGGTTCAAATGTACTAGGGTGGTACCTTTTCCAACAAACAGAGCCATTGACTTACGAAGAGTATAGTGTTTTAGATGGATCCAAAATCAATCGTTTTGATCGAATTGCCTTGGATTTCAATTCGTTGCAATCTGATGAGCTCAGCGACTACTTTTCGAACGGTTCCGCAATATTACCGCTATTGGTTTACGCTTCCAAGATAAGAGATAAAGAGTGGTTAGAAAGCAGCATCATGTATTTCGATGTCTTGACTTTGAATACTGGTTTAGTGACAATGTTCAAATATGGTGTAGGGAGACATCGTCCATATCTTTACCAACAAAATAGACCAGTCGGCAGTTCATTTGGCAGAGCTGATTCAGCTTCGTTTTATTCGGGACATACGTCCTTTGCTTCCAGCAACAGTTTTTTTGCCGCGGGTATTTTCCACAGGGCGTATCCAGAGTCACCTGCTGTTCCCTATGTGTATGGTGTCGCAGCAGCTATACCTGCGGTGACGGGTTATCTGCGAGTGAGGGGAGGCGCTCACTTTCCTTCTGATGTGATTGTAGGGTATGCAGCAGGAGCTGCAGTGGCTTTTTCTGTGCTGTATGTGCATAAGAGGGATGACCTTGAGATAGGGATGACAGCGGATGGAGTGGGATTGGTGTGGAGGTTTTATTAAGGGGTGGCTGCGATGCAGCTGCTAGTGTGATGTGGTACGTGATGTGCGTGTGTGATGCGTGTATGATGCGTGTGTGATGCGTGTGTGATGCGTGTGTGATGCGTGTGTGATGCGTGTGATGAGCTGCGGTGCAGCTTGATGTAGTGTGGTGGGTGATGTGGGTTGTGGGTTGGGCTATTGCCCAAAGGAGAGGCTAGTGTGATGTGGGGCGCAGGGATGAGCTTTATGCCGGAGGCTTTTGGGGTGTTATTAAGGCGTGGCTGCGATGCAGCTGCTAGT
>CALBVQ010000021.1 GCA_937969485.1 uncultured Saprospiraceae bacterium
TGACCACGGCTGCGCTTCAAAAGAACTGTTGAGCTCCCATTCTCTTTGCATTTTATGCTCTCGTGACGAAATCCTAATGCATAATTCGGGTTTAATAATTCTTGAAAATAAAGTGAAACCTTAAAACAGAATTGGTATTATCACTGTTTGACAAATTCTGAATGTTATAAGTTCACATCTTCAAACTCACTTGATAATTCGGGATCAACGCCCTTTGTAAAGATAATTTACTGTATGTTAGATTTCTTGTTTTCGACTAACATTATGTCGAATTCACTTGCATATTCAGCAAGGCAATTGTATATTGCATTAACGCCAGCTCAAATGAATACTTTAAACACCAAATATCAATTATTTAATAGAAGTTTGACCCTATCCTTAGGGCTACTTAATTTTCCTGTGAAGCGCTTCTATTTGCGCATTTGTTCCTTTTGTCATTTTACAAATATTGAAAATATTTATCCTTTAAAGCAAAGGCCAACCGTTTCGTTGCTAGGCTTACCCTATTGTAGTATGTAATAAATGCCATGAAAAGAAAACTTTACATCATACTCTGTACTCTTGCTTCGACATACTTGTTTGCTGAGGTTACTCCTGTGGAAAATACTCCAGTTAATAAGTCGAGTTTTATACAACTAGAACAGTTGATGAATAGTATAGATGAGTCAATTTTTGAAGGTCAGCTGTTTACTGAGATTGATGGAGAATTCGTCTTGATTGACAAGAATAAGGGGGAAGCTTTTGTAGCTATAGAAAATGATCCATTCGATTTTCAAGATGATATGAGTGATGTAGTTTCCACCTTTACAAACGAAGAAACCACTAATATCGACAAGGCTAGAATTGCTTTGAATGCAGTCAAGGATGCCGCTAAGTTCGTGCAGAAATTTGATGGATCGACACTTATTGACCTTCCTATTGGCATGAGCCAAAAATTTGAAGATACCGATGTTACGATTGCAATTAATGCTGTAAGAGTATATCCTACCTACACGGCAATAGAGGTATTTGTAGAATTGAAGCGACCGGATTGGGTGACACCTCTTATTTTCTATTCACCAGAGATTAAGTATTCTCAGGCTGGAGGCTTGAAAGGACCGAGTAAGGTTGGGTTGCTAGGAGACATGGTAGTGCCTTTTGAAGAAGGCAAAGCTGCAGTCAAGTTTAAAAGAGCTGTTTATGATCCCGTAGAAAAGATATTTACAGCTGGGACTTATTTGCAATTTGGATGTGATGGTTTTGAAAAACTAGGGGTAGATGCGGATCTACTCTTTTCAAGAGAATGGGTTGTTCCCTTTAACCCTGCGACTAATAAGTTAAACGTAAATGGCAGGGTATTCGGTAATTTTAAGACGGAGCTAACTGACCTTGAAGATTGGGTATTTGATATTTCGATCAACAATTTCATAATTCCACAATGTGATAGAATTGGCTGGAACATTGATAACGCAGTATTTGACTTTAGTGAAACAAAGTCTGTTTTTAATTTTCCACTTCCTGAGTTGGCCTACAATCCTCTTGATGATGGATTTCTTGTTGATATAGAATCATGGAAAGGAGTTAAGATTGATATGATCAGTATGCAGTGGTTAGATACAATCGCCAAAAGTACAAAAACAAGTTTTCCTAGTTTGAGCGGCCAGAGTATTGTTATAGATCACAATGGATTTAGTGGAATTGTGCGGGCAACGGGCTTACTTCCGCTCGATACAGGTAAAATGGATGGCTGGGCTTTCTCAATTGATATGCTGGGTGTTTCTGTTATAATGAACGAGGCTTCAGGCTTTGAATTTGAAGGGGCGGTTGTTGTTCCTATTTTGGAGAAGAATCCGAATAATACCGTCGATACCATTTACTCGGCAATAAATTACGGAGCAGGATTTGATTTTGCTGAAAGGAAATATACTATGCATGCAGGCTTAGCGACCCCTCAGACTTTTCAAATGGAGGTTTTTAAGGGCGAGGCAACACTGTTAGAAGATAGTAATTTAACCATAGAATATAGAGAGGAAGGTGGGTTTGGAATCGAGGCTACCTTGCATGGAGCCTTCACTATAAAGGAAGTAAATGTTTTTGGTAAAAAGCTATCATTGCCTACAGTGAAATTTGAAAACTTAGCAATAGCTTCTCAGGAAAAATATGTCAGAAATGTGGGGCAGTGGGGGATTTCTGCTGCCAACGGCAAATTCATGGGGATTGCTTATAATATGACTTCAATGACCGTTGATACTATCAATGGAAATCCTCTAGTCCGAGTAGCAGCCGGACTTAATTTTGCACAAAAAGATGGTATAGCTTTTAGCGCATCCACCGCTTTTACAGTAGAAGGCTTAGTCGAAAATACGATGGACTCTCAGAAATACAAATGGGAGACTGTGAATGTTAATTTGATTAATATCGTAGCTGACTTAGAATCGGTATATTTCTTTGGTGAAATCATTTTATTCAAGGAATTTCCTGTCTGGGGTACAGGATTTCAGGGGAAAGTAGAGCTTTATGTGAAAGGCATGAATAAAAATGACCAGGCTGCTGCTGAATCAAATACTGGCGGAACAGGAATAGGAGCAATGGCTCTTTTTGGAACTACTGAAGATGAAAATGGGGAGGACTATCGGTATTTCTTAATCGATGTAATGGCGAGACTAGGTGATGGGATTACCATTCCTAGTACTGGACTAAAACTACTAGGAATGGGCGGAGGAGTCTATTATCACATGAATCAGGTTAGTGTCTCACAGAGCATCGAAGATGTTGCATACGATCCAGGAGATCCTGACGACGTTGATGCCTTTACTAACTATATCATGGATAGAATAGGAGTTAGCCTTTCTGGTACACAATATGTTCCTGATAATAGTCAATTATTCGGCGTGAATGCTAATATAGCCATAAGTCTTGATGGAGATCCTAAAATAGTCAATGCCAACATCGGTTTAACTGTCCAAGTCAATTCAAATTTTGGTATAGAATTCATTAGACTGAAAGGGATTATTAATTCCATGGCACCTGTAAGTTGGACTGGACCCTCAGTGGTTGGAATTTCTGCTGTTGCAGAGTTCAACCTTCTGTTTCCAGGGAACTCGCAAAATTTAGCCCCAGGATTTCATGGGACAGCCCATTTTTTCGCCAATATTTCTGGAAAAGCTCAAAATGTGACCGTAGTAGCCTTAGGGGGAGCAAACAAGTATGAAGACATCCCAGAAGCCTTTCGTACTATATTCGAAAATACAGGACAACCTAAAGCTGCAGTAAAGTACGCAGGTGCAGTAGAGGCTGAATTGACTGGTGAAAATTTCTTTATCAATGCAGGTACTCCTACCCAGAGATTAGCCCTTTATTCTGATTTGAAGGTTATCAAACTTGATTTAGGAGCATATCTTGATATAGGAACTAATATTCCTGAAGCACCTGACTTACCTCCGCATATAGCTTCTCAACTCAATTGGACACCAATACCTGAAGCTGCTAGGGCAACGGGAAATGGCTTTGCTTTTGGAGCTAATTTTGGCATAACTTACGGTGGTACTTATACTGTGTTTACTGCCATGTTGGCTATAGAATCTGGCTTCGACCTTATGTTACAACAATATGGTCCTGCCTACTGTGACAATATTCCACTAGGTGTGCTATTCTTCTATGCTAGTGGACAAGCTTACGCAGGATTACATGGGGAGGTATCTGGTTTCGGTTTTACTCTTTTTGACGTTGGAGGCGCTGCAGCCCTGGCTTTTAAAGCCCCTAATCCATCTTATGCAAAGGGGGCGGTCTCAGGTTATTACAACGTTTGTTGGGGGACAATCAAGGGCAGTTGTTACTTTCCATTTGAGGTAGGAGAAAAGTGTAGCTCAAGCGATGACCTTGAGTTAGATCTCAACCTTATTGCAGATTTATCTCCCTCTGAAAATGCAACAAATATTTCAACTGATGCAGACCTCACTGGAGCTGTATATTTTCCTTTAAACGAGATTTCAACAATGGCTGATGACGATGGAAATCCCATCGAATATGAAATGTCTGTGGTGAAATTTGAACTTCTAAAAAATGGAGTGCCTGTAGCTGGGGAGTTAAACGAAAACGATTTCTCTGTTTCATTTACGACCTATGAGTTATTGGATGAACAAACAGATTATGTCTTGAACTTTGAAGTAGCTCTAAAAAATCTCACCACCAATCAAATTGAATTTCAAGAAACAAAATCTCATTTTTTTACCACCGGAAATCATCCTGCAAAGATAATTCGTTCTAATGTTGAAGCCACCTGGCCTCAAGATGGTCAATTTTGCTACTATCACGAAGGAGATGCTGATAATTTCGGGTACATTGATTTGAAAAGGGATCAAGCCTACTTATTTCAAGGAAGTAACCTTTATTATGCAAAAATAACTTCATCATTTCCAGCAGCCGAGGTAGCAAGACCAATCAGCTATATTCCTTCTCAAAAACGAATCCGGTTTTCAATTCCTAGTAATTTACTTAATGGACAGGGATATAGAATTCAAATTGTCTCCGCCGAAAATAATGCACCTCTTGGTAATCAAATTGGAGGAGGTGGGCCGGAACCTGTTTCTAATTATTTGCAATATCCTGGTGGAGATTCAATCCCAGAGCTTAGGGAAGATGAATCCTTGCTGTTTACCTATTACTTCCGAAAAAGTATTTATGATTCAGCTATGGAAAAGTACGAGTCTCTTGAACTAACAAACTTGATAGGCAATGAAATCTCAGTAGATGGTGAGATCATGGAGCCTTTTGGGCAGGAGGAAATTCAAGGCATCAATGGTAAACCGAATTCTTTTAATATCAGGATGAACTTAGAAGAAACAGACTTTTATAACATGTATGAGTCTTACGAGACGCTAGACGGAATAATTCATCCATATCAAGGCAACAGTGGAAGATCCGACTATTCAATTGCCATTAAAGATAATCTGGAGGAATCTAGAATTGTGAAATATGGAAATCAAAATCCTTACCGAGCTATTGATTTGTTTCAACCGCAGACATTTTCTGTGAAAGCCGCTTTACTAGACACAATTAATCAGTTGAATCAGATTGGAATTGTCTATGGATTAAATCAAACAACTATTGATATTTCGTACAGACTAGACTTGGTTGCCTACGGTGATATTGAGCATTTTATCGAAAGTTCATTTAATAATTCAGCTTATCAACAGGTAATTAATGCTGTTTATAGCTTGCCTAAACCAGACAATTGCAATAATATTCCATTTTTTGTCTGCTGCACTAATAGCGAGGAATATCGCAATGACTTAGGAGCAATTTTTCAGGAATTCCATTCCAATGAAAATGATATTTTCAAAGGAGCCTACTATTTTGTTAACGATGAAAATTCTTGTTCAAATATTTTGCCGGCAACAATTAATGATTACGACCAAGGATTCCTTAGGACTAGTTTGCCCAATCACACCCTTACTTCAGGAACATATCCTGTTTATTTTAGATATCGTAATCCAGTATCTGATGAGAAAATATATGGACCAACTTTTAACCTAATTCGCTCTGGAAATAATTAATATGACACGAATTTGGTACATACTATTCTTTATTACATTTTTCTTTTGGGCTGAAGCCCAAAAGACAGAGGAACTGTTGATAAGATCTCGTGTGGTAGAAGGTGAAATTTATCTGCGATGGGGTGCCTCTGATGTTGAACTTATGAAACAAGGGCAAGAGGAAGGGTTTAGAATAACCAAAATCACGGCAAAAGGCGCTAGTCAAGATGTTGAGGTAATGCAATTCAAAATGAGTGACCCCGCCACATGGGAAACTGAGGGAGATGAACAGGTTGAAATTGTTAAGAGGGCTTACGCCCAAATAAGGGGTGATAATAGTGAATACAACTTAGTAGATCAATTGAACATTCAGAATAATGTTTATGACTTGACATTGTATATGTCTGATATTTCAGAAAAAGCTGCTAGATTGACAGCTACCGGATATGTTGATACAAATGTTGACGATAAAGCAGAATATATTTACAGAATAGATATCCCTTCGGTTCCGTCAGTAGGGGTCAGTTCTACAAGAATTTCATTAAGTGATGAGTACGCTCTGCCCATAGTCAAAGAAATAGAGTCGGATGGTGGAAATTTATCAGCTCGCCTATCATGGATTTACAAAGACCTTCGTGATACATTTTCTTCATATAGAATCTTGAAATCAAGTGATGGTGGTAAAACGTATCAGCCCACCTCTTCTGCACCGTTTCTGCCGTTGATAAATTATGATTTGGAAGACCCGGAGTACCTTGCAAGTTTCAAGGATGAACTGCAAGAGAATAATAAATCATATTTCTATAAGGTTGCAGGCATTGATTTCTTTGGTCAATTAAGTGATTTTTCAGAACCAATGGAAGTTATAGGCCGACCTCCGCCAATTCAGGTGTGGGCGCAGTTTAATGAAATTTTTGAATTGGATAATTCAGCGTGGGAATTGACCTGGCACCTTACAAAAGAATGGGAACAGAAAGTCAAAGGGTTTTATGTGCTGCGATCTGTTGACGGGAAGAAAACCTATCAAAAAATAAGTGAACTTTTGGCGCCAAGCCAAAGAGCTTTTACCGACAATTCTCCTGCTGAAATTAGCTTTTACAAGATCGTCACAATCGATGAGAATGATCACGTGCTAGAGTCTCCCGCGGGAATGGCGCAAAAACGAGATAACACACCGCCAGCTGCTCCTCAGTGGGGCAAAGGATATATTGATTCATTGGGATATGTATATTTAGAATGGGAAGAAAATGAAGAAGGCGACCTTGGTGGATATCATGTTTTCTTTGGTAATTCTCCTGATGCGGAATTTTCAAAATTGACCAATGCTGCTGAACTAGAAGTCAATAAATATATTGATACCATAGCAGTCAAAGTACTTGCAGATCATATTTATTATAAATTGCAAGCAATAGATTTTCGAGGAAATCAAAGCGAGTTCAGTGAGGTAATTAAACTGAAACGCCCCGATTTTCTGCCACCTACACCTCCAGTTTTTAAGAGAGTTGTTCAAGAAATTGATAAGAATCAGATCAATTACACAAGTAGTTCATCTTATGATGCGGTAGCGACTTATCTATTGAGAAGCAAGGACAAATTAGAATGGGAAGTTGTCGATTCTACATCTCTTTTAGGAGAGACTGTTCAGTTCTTTGATACCACTGCCATCTGTACGCAAAGCTATTTTTATAGTATGTACAGCGAAGATGATGCCGGATTGACCACTCCATCAGATACCATTTCATTGACGTGCATCGATAGCGGGAAACGCCCTCCCATCCAGGATTTTCAGGTGGAGCTCAATAAAGATTCTAAGCAGGTAGAATTGAATTGGGATTACGATTTTTATACGGATGTGAAAAGTGTGATGATTTACAGAACTGATGAGGCAGGTAAATTACGAAAGTTGAAGCAGCTGTGGAAGAAGGATATTAATGCAGAGAGCATCAGATCCTATGTCGATAAGGAAATTAAAGAAAAAGAAAGCTATGAATATAAAGTGATCATAAGATTTGAGGACAATGGATTTACGAGTACAAGACTAAGTGACACAGTTAAACTAAGTAAAAGATAGGCCATGAAGAATATCTTAAAAATTAATTTGTTGAGACTATTTCTCCTTTTTTCCTTGATTTCTATGTCTGGTATTAACATTAATGCTCAAAATCAATCACAGTTTGAAGTTCTTGAACAATTTTACAACACTACCTTTGGAGATTCGTGGATAAACAACGCAGGTTGGTTAGATCAAGGAATCGAGGTTTGTGACTGGTATGGGATAACTTGTAATGGAAGTGGTGAGATAATCAGGATCGAATTAGCTGGAAATAATCTGGGTGGTGGAATTCCTTTCAGTTTAGGAGAGCTAGATAAGTTAAAGGTCCTAGATCTCAAGAATAATAATATCGATAATATTTATCCTGCTGAAAATATTTATACATTGATTCCCAACATTGAATTGATGGATTTTACATCTAATGATATTAAGTATTCAGGGACTCTTAGTCCTACTTTTATTGAGATGTACTGTGATGCAGACGTGCTTATTTTGGACAATAATCCTTGTTTTTGTGTCAGTCATGATCAGAGTGAAATCTGTTCATCCACAAACTCTGTGTTTTGTCAAGGACTAAATTTTACGATCGATGGAAATGGTTCCACATTTCTAGGTGGATTTAATTCAATTGGTGATACTGTAATTCTAGATGCCTTTAATGGCGGAAATTACACGTGGAGTAATGGAGCAGTAGGGCAATCAATAGAATATATTATCGAAAGTAGCTTTAGTTATGTCGAAGTGTACTCTAGTAATAATGGTTGTATTGATACTTTTCGTAGGAGTATTATTGCAGTCGATGCTCTGGGATTTGGTCAGATTAATGAAGGGAAATTATTGGAAATCCTTTATGACGCATTTGATGGAGATAATTGGACCAACACAATCAATAATCAAGACGTGTGGTTTTCTACCAATGATTATTGCGACTGGTACGGAATTGAATGTAATTCCAATGGTGATATAATAGAATTAAATCTTCAAAATAATAATCTCTCAGGGGATGCAGAATTAACTGTGTTTCTATTGTTCTTTTCGCAAATGCAATCCGTTGACTTATCATATAATAATATAGTAGGTTGTGTGCATGATAATTATTGTTTGGAGGCGTCGTTCCCATTGGATATGACTTACAATTGTGACATGTCTTACGAAGGAAATGTTCCATATTATTGCGAAAACCCTTTTGTTGAATTCTTTGGTTGTCCCAATCCAGACCAGAACGGAATCAGGAAGGAGACTTTAGGTTGTAATAATCAGTTCAGATGTTATGTACCAGGAGGATATGATCTTCTATGGAGCAACGGATCGACTGATGATGAGATAATCATTACAGTAAATCAGCCGACAACGATTTCTGTTACGACAGCTTGTGGTCGGGTTTTTTCTAAAACTATCGAACCTCAGATAATTACACCTGCATTAAGTGACTTGACTCTGATTTACAATAGTTTAGATGGTGATAACTGGACGAATAAAGTCGGCCCGCAAGGAGTTGCTTGGTTGGAAGGATGTAATGCTTGCGATTGGTATGGAATTACATGTGATAATAACAATAGAGTAATTGGGCTTGATCTAAGTAACAACAATCTATCAGGTAGCTTGACAAGTTCGATGTTCGATCTCCTGACGAAACTCGATAGTTTAGATTTAAGCAACAATAGCCTTTTTGGTGCTGTTGAAATTGACTTTTCCCCAACTTCTTTATCCTTTCTAGATTTATCGCACAATCAAATAACAGGCAGTTATCCACTGATGATGAATCAAATGTCCATCGAATACTTAGATTTATCGAATAACTTACTTGATGGAGAGGTTGATTTTTCTTTGTTTCCAGATGGGCTTGTTCATTTAGACCTTAGTGATAACGATTATAGCGGAGAACTAGGAGCTCCATTAGGTGATGTGGAATTCTCTAAACTTGATTATCTAAACCTAACGAATAATAGCTTCGAAGGCTGTTATCCAGCTAACTACGCAAGTCTCTGTCTACTTGTAGATGGAATCTTACCTTTTGGTGGGAATGAGTGCTTGTGGCTTCAAGGCGATTTCGGTGAATGGTGTACTGATATGAATTGCAACTTCTTTGTGTTTGCAGGTGATACTGAAATCTGTGTGGGAGATACTACTTCACTCAGTGTAAGTGGGCCTTCAGCAGTTGAATGGAATACAGGAGAAAACGTATTTGAGATAACAGTATTTCCTACAGAAACTACGACTTACTATGTCACTGATCAGTGCGGAAGGATGGATTCCGTGACAGTGGAAGTTTATCCTGTGTATGATTTTTATTATACAGATACCATCTGCGCTTACGATTCAGTAGTTTTTGGTGGCATAATCTACGATGAAACTGGAGACTATGTTCAAAATTACTTGAGTATTAACGGGTGCGATAGTGTCGAGAATTTAAGTTTGTTTGTATTCCCATTGACTCCAGACGAAACAGAATTAGCTACTATCTGTGACAATGAATTCTACGAATTCGAAGGGATGATTTATGAGGAAGAAGGTAGCTATCCAGTGACCGTCCAAGATGGAAATGGCTGCGATTATGTACGGACTTTAGAACTAACAGTATTGCCCTTGCCAGATGAATATCAATATCATGAAATATGCTGGAATGAAGATGTTGAGGTGTACGATGAGATATACAATTCATCAGGTACTTTCTTTGATACGATACCCAATCCAGATGGAGGTTGTGATATTGCAGTCGTAATAGAGGTTTTACAATTTCCAAAGACGCCTGACGAAACCGAGTCAGCTACTATCTGTGATAATGAATCTTACACATTCGAAGGGATGATCTATGAAGAATCGGGGACTTATCCCGTGATTGTGCAGGATGGGAATGGTTGTGATTATACGCGAACATTGGAATTAACTGTATTGCCATTACCCGATGACTATCAGTACCATGAAATATGCTGGAATGAAGATGTTGAGGTTTACGGAGAGTTATATGATTCATCAGGCACGTTCTATGACACGATACCCAATCCAGATGGAGGTTGTGATATTGCTGTCGTAATAGAGGTTTTGCAGTTTCCACAGACACCAGACGAAACCGAATTAGCTACTATCTGCGACAACGAGTTCTACGAATTCGAAGG